>CAZIQJ010000159.1:0-5588 GCA_964541285.1 uncultured bacterium
GCCGCCTTCAGGCCTTCCCTCGGTCGCGTCAGGGGATCAGGCCTGCCAGAAGGCGTTTCTCCGCAGGCTCGGCTATCCGGTTACAGAAGCAAAACAAAGCGGTTCGTTTGCCTCCAGGCTTATGAATGTCATGCGGCCTGAAAAATTCCGCGTGGATTTCAAGCCCGTTCCGCCTTTTAAGAGCGGCGGAAGAATCCTGGATGTGGGCTGCGGCGCGGGTTATTACCTTTCGGAAATGAAAAAACTGGGCTGGGAAACCGACGGCGTGGAATTTTCAAAGCAGGCGTGCGACGCGGCCCTGCAGCACTACGGTATTCCGGTTGTCTGCGGCGGCATTGAAGACGCGAAGCTTGAAGAAAATTCCCTGGATGTCATCACGTTTTTTGAAACGCTGGAGCATGTGCCGGAGCCGCGCAGGGCCGCGGCTGAAGCGTACCGCGCGCTCAAGCCCGGAGGACTTCTTCTCATGACAGTCCCCAACAGGGAAAGTTTTTATGCCGGTATTTTCGGCGCCGCCTACTTTCCGCTGGAAATTCCCAGACATCTTTACCATTTTTCAAAAGACAGCATGGAGTCGCTTCTGGCGCACGCGGGTTTCCGCGATGTGCGCATCACGACTTTTACGCCCGGAGCTTCCGCGGTCATTTTAAGCATGGGAATCTGGTGGCGCCGCATGACCGGCAAACACGGACTTCCTCCTGATTTCTGGAAAAACAAAACGCTTTTGCTTCGCCTGAGCACCTGGCTTCTGAAGCCCCTGAATTTCCTTCTCGACCGTTCAGGCAGGGGCGTGCATCTGGAGATACGCGCCGTCAAATCATGAAAAGCCTTGTCATTACGCATGCTCCCGCGGACGCCTTTGACGGCGTGGGGGACTTTTCCATGAGGCTGGCGCTCGAACTGGGCGCGAAAAATCATGTGCTTCCGGTCCTGGCTTCCGGGTCCGGCAGGGCGCTGGACTGGCCGAAGATCTGGAGTCAGCGTTCAGCCGCGGACCTCTCGGAAGCAGAGGCGCTTTTTATACAGTATGTGCCGCCGAGTTATTTCAGCCATCTTTCATCGGTTTTATTTTTCGCCTGGGTTTTCTTTCTGCGTTTCATCAAGGGCAAAAGAATCGTGGTGACGTTTCATGAGTACAATGTCCCCTGGGCCTGGAAACCCAGGCGCATGCTGGCCAGGATTTTTTTTGATATGGCGGCGCTGTTCTGGGGCCTGACGGCCGCGGGGCTGGTGGTCACGCATGAACTCAACCGCAGGAAGCTGTCGCGGATTCTGCCCTGGCGCGGCCGGGAGATACGGATCATTCCCATCGGCACGCCGGTTCCTGATGAAGGTTACGGCCCGCGTGACACGCAGCATCAAAAACCCGCGCTTGTTTTATTCGGGCAGCCCGGCGGCATGGTCCCGGAAATTCTGAAACAGCTCCTTGCCTGCGCCGCGGACAGGCATCCGGACTGGAAAATTTTCTGGATTTCAAAATCCCGCAGTGAAGTCATGAAGTTTCTTTCTTCCGTCTGCCCTCCGGAGCAAGCCGCCCGCGTGGAAGTTCTGGAGCGGATGAGCAACCGTGAGGCCGCTGATTTTTTCAAAAAGGACCTGGTATTTCTGGGCGCTTTTCAGGGAGGCGTGGCAGGGCGGCGGTCCACCTTTATCGCGGCCTCAGCGCACGGTCTTCCCGTGGCCGGAACCTCAGGCCTTTGCACGAATCCCGAGCTGACCGCTGAACAAGCCCTGCTTTTGAGCGCGGAAGACGATGCCGCGGGTTTTACGGCCCATGTTGAAAAACTTATGACAAGCCCGGAGCTGAGGCGTGAAAAAGGAGAAGCCATGCGCCGGCTTTTCCTGAAATATTTTTCCTGGCCTGGAATCGCGGCCAGTTACCGGGAATACCTTCGATGAAAAAAAACGTGCTTTATCTCAGCTGGATGGGAACGCCTGGCGGCGCTGAGATCGCCATGCTTCGCCTCATCGGCGCCCTGGATCGTGAGAAGTACGCGCCCCATGCCTGGCTTTTGAATCCGGGGGAGCTGGAAGCTTCGCTGGCAGCCTTGAAAGTTCCGGTCACGGTGCGGGAAGCGGGGCGCATGCGCGGCCTGCCCGTGAATATTCCGTTTCATACCGCGCTTTGCTCGTATATCAAAAAAAATTCCATACAGTGGATCCACGCATCGGGTACGGCCGCTTATCTGGCCGGTTACATGGCCGCGCGTCTCGCGGGCATTCCTGTTTTCTGGTGGCTGGTGGACATGCCGGAAGGCAAGGCCGCGGCGGAAAAAATCGCGGGCCATCTTCCCGCGGACAAAATCATCTGCAATTCCCGGGCCACGCTTGCCGCGCTTGTAAAACATTATCCGGCGCAGGCTTCCCGCGCGGAAGTGGTCCACCCTTCGCTGGGGCCGCGGGTTTCCGCTCAGCCGGGCGGGTCTGAAAAACTGAAAAAAGAATGGAACCTTCCGGCAGACGCGAGAATCGTGACTTGCGCGGGCAGGCTTCAGAAGTGGAAAGGCCAGGATGTTCTGGTTCGAAGCATCCCGGAAATTCTGAAAACAATACCGCAGGCTTATTTTATTTTTGCCGGAAGCGTTTTACCCGGCATGGAAGACGGCTTCAGGGAAGAGCTGCCGCGTCTGGCTGAAAGCCTGGGCGTGAGCGCGCATTGCAGGTTCACGGGTTTTTACAGTGATCTGGACGCGCTGATGCGCGCCAGCGGCCTTGTGGTCCATACTTCCGTCAAGCCGGAGCCTTTTGGCATGGTCATCCCTGAAGCCATGCGTCAGGGATGCGCTGTGATCGCTTCCGCGGCGGGCGGGCCGCTGGAAATCATCACGCACGGCGAAAACGGCTGGCTGGTAACGCCGGGAGATTCTAAGGAGCTGGCAGACGCGGTGGTTCATCTGCTTCAGGACAGCGGCCTGCGCCGCAGGCTGGGCGAAGCCGCGGTAAAGTCTGTGGAAATTTTTTCTGCGGAAGCCATTGCCCGCAAAATGGAAAAAATTTATGAGGAGTTTTAGCGCATGCGCGTTCTTCTTCTGACCCCTTTGCCGGACCCGACACGCTGGAGCATGCAGCTGTATCATGAACAGCTGGCCGCGGCCATGAGGCCTTTGCTCGCGCCGGGGGAGGAAGTCCTGACTTTTCCTTCACCACAGGAAACAGCGAACTGGAAAACAGACCTTGGTTCCGTGCCCGGAAAACTCAAGCGTTACTGGCAGCAATATGTGCGGTATGGCCGCGAGGCGGCGAAAATACCCGCGGACATCTATCACATCACGGACCACGGCTACGGGAACCTGATTCCGTTTTTACCTGAAAATAAAACGGTCGTGACGTTTCACGACGCGCTGCTGCCGAATCTGGCGGCGAAAAAAATTCCGGTCAGCAAAGTGCCGCGGACCGCGGTCCTTGCTCAGAATTATTCTCTTTCCCTGATGAGCCGGGCCGCCTGCGTCATGGCGGACTCGGAATTTTCAAAAGAAGAGTTTCTGAAATACTGCCTTGGTTCGCGCAGGGAAAAGACCGTGAATGTTCCTTTGGGACTGCGTTCTTTTTTTCTTGAGCTTGAGGATTTGTCCGCGAGGGAAGAGCTGCGGCGGAAAATGAATATCAAAGGCATTGCTGTCATGGCTGCGGGAAGAAATGACCCGCATAAAAATATGGAAGGCACGGCGCGCGCCTTGCGGGGTCTCAAAGACCTGCTTGGCGGAGAACCCGTCAGTCTGGTCAAAACCGGAAGCGACCTGACCGCGGAGCAGAAACAGCTCATGGCGTCGCTTGGCCTGCTGGAAGATTACCGTTACACAGGTTCCATTGCCTCCGAAGACCTGCCTGCTGTTTACCGGGCGTGCGACGCGCTGGCATTTCTTTCTTTTTATGAAGGTTTCGGGTTTCCCGCTCTTGAGGCCATGGCCTGCGGCCTTCCCGTTGTGGCCTCAAACTGCGCCAGCCTGCCGGAAGTGGTGGATGAGGCCGGGCTTCTGGTGGATCCTTCGGACGAAAAAGCGGCTGCGCGGGCGCTTTTTCAGGTCCTGCGCCAGGTAAAGCTCCGTCAGGATTTAATCGATAAGGGAAAGAAGCGCGCGGCCGGATTCACCTGGGAAAAGACCGCGCGCGCCGCCCTTCAGATTTACCGCGGTCTGCACAAGTCAAATAAGGAAGCTCCATGAAAAAGTGGCTGGAAAAAGCGATGAAAATGCCCGGGCCTGTTCCGGAATCCGTGTCCGGGTTTGAGGCCGCGGAATATTTCGTCCAGCGCGGGCTTTGGGCCTGCTTGAAAGGGTTTCTTAACCGCTGGCGTTTCAAGGCCTGCGGCCGGCGGCCCTTGATCGGACGAGGCGCGCAGATTTTCTTTCCCGCGCACATAACGCTTGGAAATGAAGTGGTCATCGGACCTTATTGCGTGATCAACGGTCTTTCATCAGAAGGCGTGCGTTTCGGCGACCGCGTGCATGTGCGCGAATATACCTGGATTCAGGCCACCAGCCAGATGCAGGATCCGGGCAAGGGGCTTGAGATCGGGGAGAACACTTACATCGGGCCGTCGTGCTATATCGGCGCGGGCGGCGGCATTTCAATCGGTAAAAATGTTTTGATGGGCGCGTGCGTGCACCTGCTGGCGGAAAATCATCAGTTTGAAAATCCCGCGAAAAATATCCGGGAACAGGGCGTCAGCCGCAAGGGGATCCGGATCGGCGATGATGTCTGGATCGGAAACCAGAGCATTATTCTCGACGGCATTCAGGTCGGTAACGGCAGCGTGATCGCCGCGGGTTCTGTGGTGACGCATGATGTGGCGCCTTTTACCGTGGTCGCGGGCAATCCCGCGCGGGTCCTCAGGGAGCGTAAATAATGGGCTGGCGCAGACTGCTGGTGGCTTTCCTGATGTACAGCCTGGTGGACGGATTTTTTTCCAACATGCTTTTCCCGGCCACGCTGCCCCTGCTGTTTAAAGACTTTCTTTTGATTCTGGTTTTTCTGGTTTTTTTGATGCGTGAGGATTTGCGCACCATCTGGACGGGATTGATCCGGCGGCTGGGCGGCGGCATCTGCCTGACCGGAAGCATTTTTCTCATGGTCTGCATCATCCAGATTTTTAATCCCAAGGCGCCAAGCCTTCTGCTGGGACTTCTGGGTTTTAAAATTCTTTTTCTGTACTGGCTGCTGATACCGCTCGGCTACGCCTATGTGCAAAAGCAGGAAGACGCGGTTTTTTTGATCAAAGTCATTGCCGGCTGTTCGATCCTGGTGAACATTTTCGGAATGTATCAGTTTTATCAGGGACCGGACTTCCTGATTAACCGTTTCGGTTTTGGTTTCCAGCGGGCTTTCCTGAAAGCCGCGCTGGACTCGTACGGCGCGGGTATTGAGTCCTATTTCCGGGTCATTGGAAGCTTTGCCTCCGCGGGGCAGTACGCCAATTTCCTGGACGCGAACGCGGTCTTTTGTTTTGCCCTGGTGTTTGAAAGCCGTACGACGCGTGAAAGGATGGTCTGGATAGGGGCCGAGATCCTGAACTTTTTTGCGCTCTTTGCCGCAGGTTCGCGCGGGGCCGTGCTTTTCCTGATCCCGATTTTCCTTTTGTTCGTCTTTTT
>CAZIQJ010000160.1:0-5573 GCA_964541285.1 uncultured bacterium
GCCATGGGCTCTGCCCCGCCTGAAAAAGATCCAAAGTTGGAAGCGACTGGGTCATGGTGCTCATGCTGGGTTTTCCCTCCCGAGATTTAATTCGTTTTTGCATTTTCAACTTGCGGAACAGGCCGGGCAGCCGGCAGATACATTTTTTCCACGTACTCTTTCAGCATCCGGTCCGTGTTGAAAATTTTAGTGATCGATTCAATAGAATTTTTCATCATCCTCAGCCACTTGACGGAGTATTCCGCTTCAGGTTTCTCCCGGTCAAAAAAGACGGGCAGGACTGACTGTTCCAGAAGCTTGAAAAGCTCATCGCGGTCGGAGACCGTGGAAGCTTCGTCTCCGCGGCCAAACAGCCAGCCGTTTTTACCGGTGACCACTCCCTCAGGAACCCATCCGTCAGAAATGGAAATGTTGAGCACGCCGTTCATCCCCGCCTTCATGCCGCTGGTACCGCTGGCCTCCAGCGGACGAATGGGATTGTTGAGCCAGACATCGACGCCTGCCTCAAGGTAACGCGCCAGGTCAATATCATAGCCTTCAATAAAAACCAGCTGCCCCTTGAAACCCCGCTCCTGGCAGCGCTTCTCAAGACGCGCGGCCGTGTCCGCGATTTGCTTGATACGGTCGCGGCCCGAATGGTTATTGGGATGAGGTTTGCCTGCGTAGAGAATATGGACGGGTTTTCCATATTTCTTGTACGCGGCTTCCAGAAAATTAAATAACCGTTCTTCGTCATCCACCAGCATGGTGACGCGCTTGTAATCCGCGAACCGGCGCGCAAACCCGATGATAAAAGAATCCAGATCCAGAAGATTACGCGCTTTTTCGGAAATTTTCTGAGGATCCTGCTCTTCATGAAGAAGCTGCAGCGCAACACGCTCACGGACCTTGTCAATCAGCTTGGCTTTGAACTCAAGGTGCAAATCCCAGATCTTTTCATCAGGAATTGATGAAACGCGCTCTACGCCGCCCTCTTTGCGGATCAGTTCTCGAAGCTTGGGCTTTTGCCAGTAAGGCACGTGAACGGAGTTGGTGATGGAGTCAATGGCAACGCCGCGGCCTTCAGGATCAAAATTACCCCAGGCAAAACCCCACATCTTGCGGCAGACTTCCCCATGGAGCTTGCTGACGCCGTTCCTGTAGCCGCTGAGCATAAGGGAAAGTTTGGTCATATCAAACTGGTCTTCACGGTTACGTGCGCAGTTAAAAATAACTTCGCGCTCGGCAGGAGAAAGAAACTCGTCAAGGTACGGCTGAAGATAATGACGCACCAGGCCTTCATCAAAACGTTCATTGCCTTCAGGCACAGGCGTATGTGTGGTGAACCCGACCTTATGCGCCAGCACCGCCTTGGCTTCGTCAAACTTCATGCCGTCTTTCTGCATCAGGTTTCGAAGCACCGCGAGCGCGGCAAAGGCCACATGACCTTCATTTAAGTGGTAAACCGCGGGATTCAGCCCGGCGTCCTGCAAAGCCATGGTCCCGGCTATGCCAAGCAAAAGCTCCTGCTCAAGACGCCGGCGGCGCTCTTCTTCATAATATTTCTGGGAAGCATAAAGACGGCGGGTAATATGACGGTCGTGGACGTGGTTCTCTCGCACGTGGGAATCCAGAAGAAAAAGCTCAATCCTCCCTATTTTCGCCTTCCATACTTTGACGCGGACATCCCGGCCCGGAAAACGCATTTTGACCACCAGGTCTTCGGTCGTCCCCGCCTTTTTCACAGGTTCGATAGGAAGGAAGTCGCGAACCCTCTTGGAAGGAGGCACAATGGCGTCATAATGGACTTTCATGACCCCGCCCGAAGCCACGCGCTGCTCATAGTAGCCGTGGAGATAGAAAAGCCCTACACCAGTCATTTTAAGCCCCAGATCGCTGGCTCCCCGCAGGTGGTCGCCTGAAAGGATCCCCAGTCCTCCGGAATAGATCTTCAGGATATCAATGCCGTACTCCATGGAAAAATAGGCCACCTGCTTGTTCTGCAGTTCCGGGTACTGGCGCGAGACGATGGTCTCAGCCGGCTGCATGTATTCCTTGTAATCCTTCTCCACTTTCTGGATAAGGTTCAGGAAGTCGGGGCGGATAAGAAGCTCGGAAAGGCGGCGGCGGAACTCCATGGGATTTTCATCCTGGAGTTTCATGAAGCGGTAGAGGTTACGGCGGAAAAGGCCCCAGGAATAGCGGTTGATCGTCCGGAACAGCATATGAACGTCAGAATTCCATTCAGACCAGCAATTGGAAACAATCTTTCGAAGCGTACGCTCGATATCGATCACAAAAACCTTGCCGTTAAATGTTTGAGGCGGAGGAAGCCTTCGCCGAAGGCATCAATATACCAAAAATCCGGGGATTTTCACAAAAGAAATTCAAGAGGCTTAAAAAGATTTAATTCTGGAGCTCAGGCGGAAAGGCGGGTGGGATTCGGCGCTGGGCAAAAAATCTCAGCTTTTCGGATGACTCCGGAGGACATGGGCAGGGTAAAGAAAAATCGGGAGCCTCTCCCCAACCCTTCGCTGTGAGCGCCAACCTTGCCGCCCTGCGCTTCAACCAGCTGTTTCACAATCGCCAGGCCCAGGCCGCTTCCGGAAAATTTCCGGGCCTGCGGATCATTTGCCCGGTAGAACTCTTCAAAAAGCCGGGGCTGGTCCTTGGCATCAATACCGATGCCTGTATCCTGAACTTCAATGCAGATTTCGTTTTTTCCCTTGATCTCAAAAGCCCGCACCGTGACCGCGCCGCCGGATTCCGTATACTTGATGGCGTTATTCAGAAGATTGACCACGACCTGGGTCACGCGCTCCACGTCCGCCTGAACATCGGGCAGAACGTCTGGGACCTGGTCCTTAAGCTGAATCTTCTGCTGCTCGCAAACCACCAGATGGTCATCCATACAAGCTTTGAGAACGGGAATAAGGTCAAATACGTCCTTACGCACATCCACCTTCCCTGAACGGATACGTGACAGATCAAGCAGTTCATCCACGATGCGGTTAAGGCGCTGACCCTGCATCAGGATCTTGCGCACACGCCGCTTCTGCTCCTCATTGAGAATACCCAGTTTTTCACGCACCAGAATTTCAGCGAAACCGTTGATAACGGAAAGCGGGGTTCTGAGTTCATGGGAAGCCACGGAAAGAAATTCTTCCTTCATCTGATTGAACTTTTCGGCTGAAGCCATGGCTTCAACGCGCGCGATCATGGAGGACTGTCCGCGGTACCCCAGGAAAAGAATGGCCGGAATACTGGATGCCGCGAGCCAGCCGCACTCAAGGTACATGTTCTGCCAGCAAGGCGACACAATGGCCTGGATGGAAAAGGTCAGAAATAAAAGAAAGAAAAGCGAGGCTATCGAACCCACGAAAATATTTTTGAGGATCGGCTTTTTGATCATCAGCCGTACGAGGTAAAGAAACGAGAGAAGGTAGAGAAAAGCGACAGAGACATAGAGCGCATAATGGCCGTACTCTGTCCAGGCTCGGCGGATTATTTCCATACCGGTTTTTATGCGGCGGAGCGGCTGTTTCTCTTGATTTGCCGGAAATATTCGACCTTGTCAATCAGCCCCTGGGCTGAAAACGGTTTGGACAGGACTTCATTGACCCCGGCTTCACGCATTTTGTTGAGGTCCATCTGGGTCTTCAAGCCCGTCACCGCCACAATCGGCATTTCCCTGAACCGCGGATCTTCGCGCACAAAGCGGCAGAATTCAAAACCATCCAGCTCAGGCATGAGAAAATCAAGCAGCACCATGTCCGGACGTTCTTCCACCATTTTCGCGCCCGCTGAAAAACCATTGGTCACCTGAATCAGTTTCAGGTCGGGAATACCGGTCAGAATATCCTTTTCCATTTCAAGCATGTCCGGCTCGTCATCAACCGTCAGCACCACAAATTCCTTTCTCTTTTCCACTTCATCATCCCCTCTCCACGGCAGGTTAAAAGTCCTGGCGAATCTGAGCAGTTCCTCATGCCCGATACGCCGGTGACCGCCCACTGTCGTGAAACATTTAAATTTACCACTTTCGATCCAGCGGATCACCGTGATAGGCGTGACCCCCAGGAGCTTGGCAACCTCATGAGTCGTGTAGAGCTTTTGTGTTTTGCTGTCCATAAGCTTGTTACCTTTGTTATTTTTGTTACTAACCAAGTGTACACGGCGGTTTTTCATAATGCAAAAAAGAGGGACAATTATTTCAAAAGAGGGATTTTACGTAAGTCTATGCAGGGAAATATCTTAGGAAACGAGCACTTGGGAGCCGCTGGTGTCGCCCTGGGAAGCATTGCTGTTGCTCCGGGTCGTTACCTGGCCCATTTTGAAGCCTGAGGAGCTTGAGGAAAGCATGCTGGTCGTCTGAGCCGCAGGCGCGGCCGCGCCCCCGGAAGTCGAGGCTCCGGCCGAACTGGCGCCCAGCTTGAACCCCTGATTCATGGACTGCTGCATGGCGCTGGGCGGAGCAGTAACGGAAGTCTGGGTTCCGGCATAACCCGAGGTCATCATGGTTGTCTGGGAACCCAGCGTCACTTTATTGGACATTTTGTAGGAGCCAAATGAACTTGCAGGGTCGGACGCTTCAGGCTCGGCCGCCGCGGCGGAAGCATCCGCAGAACCGTCCGCAGCTGCGGCCTCGGAAGAATCCGCAGTGCGGTCCAGGGTAAATGCGAGCGCGGATGCGCAGTTAGAAGCCGCAAGCACAATTAAAAGGAAGAAAACCGGCCATGCCTTCATATAAATCAAATATAACACATGGCCGCACAAACAAAAAAAAGACCCGCCAAAAGGCGGGTCTTTTTTCGAGTTTCTTAACCAGATTAAAAAACTACTTCTTGGCCCGGGTGACGTTCACGGCCTGTTCGCCTTTCGGGCCGTTTGAAATCTCAAACTCAACCGCATCCCCCTCATTCAAGGTTTTATAACCATCTCCTTGAATAGCGCTGAAGTGCACAAACACATCTTTGCCGTTCTCGGGGGTAATAAATCCGTATCCTTTTTGATTGCTGAACCACTTCACAGTACCTTTAGCCATTTTATTCCCTTTCTTGACCTTCCCGGCCAACCACAATAAAAAAACCGTCATCGGTTCCCCGATCACGGTTCCCTCACTGCCTAATCTAGTCCTACTGCTTTACAGCTTTGTTGATTCATAGTGTACATCTTCTGAAAAAATAATACCTGATGGCAAAAGCAGTGTCAAATAAAACATCATCTTGTTGCCACACAAAGGATTAGGCGGCTTGCTTGACCAGGTCCTGAAGCTTCATATTGCCCACAAGCTCTGCGATATAGCCGATTTCCAGCATATCCATGACCTTGCCGCTCTTTGTTGTAACTCCTTTGTTTATCATAAGATACTGATTGACCATCTTGACGCCCATCAAGGCGATAATCATAGCCATCTGCAGCTGCTGCTCGGCCGGATTCTTGGCATCCTGCGCCCCGGCAAACAAGCCAACCCAGACCTCTTTGGCGGCCTTATCTGCGATAAACGGAGCCAGGCCATCGCCTTTCCTGACGAGGTTTGTGACATGGCCCTGGTTCTTGCTCAGCTGTTTAAGGAAGGCATCCGTGTACTGCTC
>CAZIQJ010000161.1:0-5555 GCA_964541285.1 uncultured bacterium
CCGGCCGCGAAAAAGTTTTTCCGTGACCTCTCCCAATCCCGGGCGTCTTTCCGTTCCTGCCATCAGCCGGAGCGTCAGCGCGGAAGACGGCCGTTTTGTGGGCGGACAGATGCGTTCGGCGCTTCGAAAGTTCGACCGGGGAAAACCGGAGCCCGGCCCCGGCTACGACATGCATTTCCCCCGGCAGGGCAGAGAGCAGGGCAGGCGTTCGGAAATGCGTGTTTTTTCGCCCTGGGAAAATGACATTCGCGGTTACTCCATGGCAAAAGTCATGACTCTGCTTGCCTATCTTCCCCGGCATAAAATTCCTCTGGGCGAGTATGAAGGTCTGAAGGACCAGGATTTCGAAGGCTTGCTGGGATTGATCACGCAGAAAGAAAAAAAGACCGTGGCTCCGGACCTGAAATCAGTGCCGGCCAAACGCATCAAGACTCTGGCGCAAAACCAGGCGCCGCCGGTCCAGGCCATTCATGAATTTACCAAGAACGGTTCAGACTGGAGCCTTTCAAGTGAGGGACGCGCTCCGGTGCGTTCTTCACAGCACGGGGAAGGGGCGATTCAGCTTCTGGGCCAGCTCACAGGCCCGGGCGAATACGCGGTGGTTGAAACGAAAATGGAGGGGGCCCGAGGAGTCCGCCTGATTTTCTGGAACACAGGGACCGCGGAGTATCCCGATTATCAGATCCATTATGAATTTGCGGACGGGCTGACCGGAGGCACAAAAATCTCGGTTTTCAAACCCATGAACGAAGGCGAACAGGAGTATTATAAAAAATTTCTGCGCGACAAGATCAAAGTCAGCGCGTCCGCGCCGGTTTTTATCAATGGTGAAAGAGGCAATACGCCTGAAGCTTATGAATATTCAGGCCCGGCTGAAGGCGGAAAAGTCCGCGGGGACCTTTCCCGCGTTGAGGTCACGGTTTCAGCGGAAGGATTCACGGTGCAGGATTTTGGAACCGGAATGAATTTGAAGATCCTGATGGAGAGCTTTCTTAATCCCAACGCGCGCGGGAACGGGGAGGCGGCTCCTGTGGTCAGGCGTGTGCCCCAATCCACCAAGGTTTTCAGCCGCTCCGCTCCGGCGGCCGAGACCACGGTGGAGATGTGTATCAACGGCCAGCAGGTGCAGTCGCAGGTCCTTGTCGGCGACAGGCTGAACACCGCAGGCGAACTGATTGTGGATTTCGCGCCCGGAACCGCAGCGCCGAAATCCTGGGACCGTGTGGAGTTTGACTAAAAAACCATTGAGGGAATGAAAGACGCGATCAACCGGATCACGGACCCCGCCGCGCAGACCGGAAATACATTCGCTTTGATCAATGCCATGGCGGTCCTGATCCGCAGTATCCCCGAAACTCCGGGCGCGGTCGCGGTGCTTATGGCGCATCTCAAGGCGAGGACGCAGGCTCTGGTAGCCGCCCGCAGGACCGCGGGAGAAAAAATTATTTTGGTTCCAAACCTGACGCGTACGCGTGATTCCTCGCATGGGTGGAGCGGCTTCGACGTTCCGGGGTTTACCCCGCTGGACCCTGAACTTTTCGGTTTTGATTTTCAGGAAGTTCTCGCTGATGGCCGCCTTACGCCCGCGCCCGCAAGTTTCACCGAAGAACTTGCGGCAAAAACGCCGGGCCTTGCCAATGTTCCTGTTTATCTCGCGGATTGGGATTACCGCGGGAAAACCGGTGCTTCCGCGGGGTGGATTTTCGTCAACGGCAGGCCGGCCATTATCATGGATAAAAAACTTTTTGAAAAAACTTCCCGCGGACTGACATTCGCGCTGCTGGGCAAAATGTCTCCAAAACTTCCTGAGCCGGTTTTTCAGCAGGAACGGACCGATTCGGTGGTGAAGAAAGAAGTTTCCGGCGGTTGGGGAATCGGGACCTTCTTCAGGAATTTTTACAGGCATATTCTGGTTCTGCTTGCCGCATTGACCCTGGTGTTTATTTTTCTGGCTGTCCGGCCGTCCCCGCCGTCTTCAGTGGATCCGTTACCCGCTCCTTCGGACAAGGGGGTTGTTGTGCAAAAGGAAATGACCAAGGAAGAGAAGGAGCGGCGGGATCTCCGCGCGCAGGTCCGGGAAATTCTGGAGATTCCGGAACTGGGGCCTGCGGCTCTGGACAGGGATCTGGAAAACCTGAACGCCATGGAGCGCAGGCTGAACACTGACTTTATTGAGCCGTATCTGGCAAAGCAGAAAACAAAAATGACTGTTGAGGAAGCCTCGAAACTTAATGATGAAATTCGCGCGCTTCGCTGGCGATGGCAGAATAAACACACCAATGTGTTCCTTACCCTTACAACAGTTCCCGGGTACCGGGCGCCTGTGCTGAGGGCTGAGGACGTCGTGGACTTGATGGGCCTCGCCCGGAGGTTTAATGCTTCGCAGAAAAATGAACGGGAATGGATTTTTATCAGACCCAGGGATGGAGGGGACTGGGAAATCAAAAGCAGGGGCGTCGACAGAGACGGGAAGAACACTGGCGCCTCGGTACGGGGCGCTTTTCTTGCGGATTATGTTTATCCTTACAGCGCACTGGAAAGCAGCATGATTGACGTGCGCTCCTGGGAAAGAGAAGCGCGTTCTTTGGCTGGTGATGTGAAAGGAAATCGGGAAGCCGCATGGAAGCAGAGGATCGCGGCCATTGAGGCAGGCCATTCCCGAAGTGTTGTCTACAAGTATTTGATGGAAGAAAGCCGGCGGTTGAAGGACCAGGAAGATCCTCTTGCCCGGCACCAGGCGGATGCTTTTGAAAAGATAAAAAATAATTTCGAATCAAGGGACGGCAAGATTTTCTACGAAGAAGGAAATGTTTCCGATGTTTTTCCGGCGGACGGGTTTAATGAAAAATCCGTACGGTCGGGAGTTTATCCTGTCAGCATGAGTCTTGAAGCGGGCATGCTGTGGATTTTGAAAGACAGCGCGGCTTTTTCAAGGACGGTGGAACTCAAGGGCGAGGAGTTGCGGGTGAAAAAGGCGGCTCTTGAAAGAAGGCAAAGAATCTGGGTTGAGGATTTCGAAAGAGCGGTTTCCGAAAATCAGGACAAGCCGGAACTTCTGAGAGAACTGACCCGCATTGGAAATGAATTTAACGCTGAAATTGCCAGAATCCCGGTTCTGGTTCTGGAAGACGGAAAGCCTGCTCGATGGGTTGTCAAAGAGGCGGATGCTCCCCAGGCCGAGGTTCCGGAATCAAAAAAAGCCGCAGAAACTCGGGGGCAGCAGAATGTTTCTAATGTTCCCGGCTGGCTTATTGGAGGCCTGGTTCTTCTGGCCATCGGCGGGTTCCTTGCTTTTTTGAGATACCTTTATCTTTTATCCACCGGGGACCTGACAAGTTCTGCTCCCCAGCCCCAGGCTGACAAAATAGGTTCCGCTTCTCCTTTCGGACAAAGAAAACAGACCTTGAGGCCCCAGCCTATTGTTGAGCGGGAAAAGCAAGAGAAGAAAGTTGAGAAGACCGAAGGAAAGCCGGGGCTTTACGGAACCATCCAGAATCCGGTTCCCGGCGGGTTTGGCGGAATGGCGGCGCTTACCATTGGATATTTTTTCCCCCTGGATGAAAAGGGTGACTGGCAGATTCTTAAAAGCGTGCGAAAGACGGCAAGCCCTGTAGCCGTTGATCTGGCCAAGAACCCGATTGTCGTAAGGCTTTGGGGAGAGGTCAAGGCCGGGCAGGAAGTCCCGCTGCTGAATTATCCTAATGGCGTCATTGATCCGGCCAGTGTCAAAATTTATCCCAGTTTTAACAATGGAACCCGGCTTGAGACGGAGATTGAACCTGCTGAGGGAGAGCTGCAGGGAGAAAACTTTGTTTTTAAAAGCGATGGAACTTTTGAAATTGAGTATACCATCCACCTGTATCGCCCGGAGGATATTCAGTGGGAATTTTCAATTGACCCCAGGTCGGATACGACGTCTCTGCTTCCTTACAATGAACTTGGCGCGCTGGAAGAGCATTTTACCGATTATTTTCTGAAGACGCCGGATTCTGACCATGAAAAACTTGAGGCGATCCGCAGCTGGATGAAGGCCAATCTTTATTACAATCACAGCTCTGACAAATCCCGCGAACTTGACCGTAAAAAGGAGGACGCCAGCTGGGCTGAGGCGCTCCAGAGGATGACGTCAGAGGGCGACAAGTGCGGCGTCATCTGCAACACGGCCGCCCTGGTCAAGGTGCTTCTTGCCGCGCATTTGCTGATGCCCGCGATTTACATGACCATGGTGGTGCCTGACGGGGAAGGGGATCTAACCACCACGCGTGACGGCCATGCCGCGCCGCTGATTTACAACAGAATCAGGAATAGCGCTGCCTGGACTTATGAGGAGGCCACCACCGACCTGGGTCCGGCGCCAGCGCCCAAAGAATCTGCGCCCGTCAATCTGGGGGCGGCGCTTTCCGCTCTCTGGGATTTTTTTGCCGCTATTTTCGGCTGGGCGGCTTCGCACAGACGGGCCATGGTCAATTTCGGACTTTATTTTTCAAAAGTAAATTATCACATTATGGGTTTTGCCCTGACGGTCCTTTCGCCCTTGATTTTGGCCTCGATCTTCGTACCTTCGCTGGTCGTTATCGCCAAGGTCGCTTTGATTTCCATGTTCAGTTTCGTGCTGATCATGGCCGGCGCTATTTTTATTCTTGGCGCATTCCATTCTTTGCAGAACGGGGAGAGTTGGGTTGAAGGCCCGCTGAAGCATCTGGGAATTCCGGGGCTGCATATTTTCAAAGCCGTCAGGGCTTCGTACCGGCAAAAAAGCCAGATTAAACGCCTGTTTAATGAGCTGGGAATGGACAGCAGTCCGGATTCCAACGATTCCATTTTTATCAAGTTCCTGCTCGACAGGATGAACCGCCGCAATTTTGGCACAGACGGCACTTTTTTAAACTGGGCGCGCACGCTGGATCCGGCCCCGAAAAGACCTCCCATCCGCCTGCGTTATCTGGATGACCCGGAATTCTGGAAAGCGCTCAAGCAATGGAAAGCCCTGAACGCCGATTATTTTTCACGCAGAAAGGACGATGCCGCCATCGGTGACGAATGGAGCAATTTTTTGACCTCGATCATGGCCGCGGTGGATGACAATGGAACACTATGGTTTTCCAATGTCGGGCAACGGGGTGTCTGGCAGCCCAACCCGTCCATCCCCAATGAGCCCTGGACGCCTGCCAGTGTCTATCTGAACTCCCTCAAGCTGCGGTCGGAAATGAGGCCGGTTATTATGAAAAAGGCGGAGGATCTCCTGGAATGGGGAATAAGGGAGAGAAAGGTGGGCGCTGTCATTGAGCTTTTGAAGTTTGCCAATTCCATTATTGATTTTGGCATGGAGGAGTCCAGTCAGGTGGCCGGACGTTTTCTTGATCTGGCAAAGAATGATTTTGATATGGCGGTCCATATGATGGCTTATCTTTCCGAACAGGTTTATGTGGACCTTTCAAGAAAAATACCGGTGTTCAAAAAAGCGGGCGAGGGGCAGCCTGTCCCGGTCGAGGGCGATGAAATCACTCTTGATGTGAATTACCCTGAGGGAGGACCTTTTGATTATGCGGTTGTCC
>CAZIQJ010000162.1:0-5491 GCA_964541285.1 uncultured bacterium
GGGTTTAACTTCTTCAGGGGATCCATGACACAAAGAACTCGCATGATTTCTCCAGTTGTTTTCTGATTTTAAAAACGGTATTGTAACAGACCTTTCGGGAGGAGAATATTTTTTATGAGTACATTGCGCGGCGAAACCCATACGCAGCCGCTCCAATCTGAAAAAGATCTTCAGTCCTATTTCCTGTCTTTTGCCAAGGCCCGAAAAGACTTTCTTGTCGGCTTGGAAGCGGAATTCCTTGGAATCAACCCGAAGACAGGCAAGGCGCTTCCGTATGAAGGCAAGAATGGAATTCAGCGGGTATTAAAGTTTCTGTCTGAGAGATTTCAATATGAGCCTCTTTATGACGGAGCTAATGTCATTGCGCTCACTCGGGGGAAAGCGGTGATCGCCTTGGAGCCTGGCGGGCAGATTGAACTCAGTGCTCCGCCGGTGCTGGATGTCTTTGACATTGAAAAACAAATCGGGATTTTTCTCAATGAGCTCAGGACCGCGGAGCGTGAGATATCGGATATCCGGTGGCTGGCCTATGGGATTCAGCCCTTTAGTTCTCTGCAGGAAATTTCATGGGTTCCCAAAACGCGCTATAAAATTCTAGCGGATCATATTGGTGCGCGGGGAAGCCTTTCGCACGAAATGATGAAACGCACTGCCACGAACCAGCTGAATGTTGATTTTGAATCCGAAGAAGACGCGATGGAAAAACTCCGGACAGCGCTTGGAATCACATCGATCGTTTCCGCCCTTTTTGCCAATTCTTCTTTTTCTGACGGCCGCCCGAACGGTTTTAAGAGTTATCGTATGGAGATTTGGAACCATACGGATCCGGCTCGTACTGGGCTTATTCTGGAATTTACCCGTCCCGGGAAAACGTTTAAGGACTATTTGGAATACATCCTTGAAATGCCCATGATTTTTATCGTCCGCGACAGCAAGTGGATCGCTGTTAAAGACCGGACCTTCCGACAGTTTATCCGTGATGGGTATGAAAGTTTTAAAGCTACTTTAGGAGATTTTGAGCTTCATCTGAGCGTAGCGTTTCCCGAAGCAAGGATTAAGCAGTTTCTTGAGGTGCGCGGCGTCGACGGTCAAAGTCCGGATTTGATTCCGGCAGTGGCCGCCTTTTGGAAGGGGATTCTTTACGACAAAACAGCCCGCAATGCGGCATGGGATCTTGTGGCTTTTGCGAAAGAAGCGGAGAGACTCCAACTTCATCACGAAATGCCGCGCCTTGGGTTGAAAGCAGCGCTCGGCGGAAAACCTATTTTCCCGATTGCCGCCGAGCTTGTGGAGATTGCATGCAGCGGCTTGGCTCGACAGTGCACTTCCGAGTGTATTTTCCTGGATAGGATTCGTCAGAAGATCGTTAAGCCCAGCAAATCCCCGGGGGAAATACTTGTTGAAAAGTGGGAGGGCGTTTGGGAGCAGAATCCGGCCCGTCTCATAGATTTTTTAGGAATTTAGTCTTCGAGACTTTCTTACTGAAATTTTTTAAAAGGCTGGTATAATCACAATCTCTTTTTTTAGATCCTCCGTAAATATTTCTTAGCTTGAAGTCGGGGCGTAGCGTAGCCTGGTATCGCGCCACGTTCGGGACGTGGAGGCCGCAGGTTCAAATCCTGCCGCCCCGACCATTTAAAAAGAGCAGGGGAGAAATCCCCTGCTCTTTTTTTTGTCTGTTGTTACGGCAGGATTTGAAAGGAGCCTGCGCTAAAAACGTGACCTGTGTCACGTTTTGCAGGCGGGTGGCTACCCGTAAGAGGACGAAGTCCTCAGGAGGGAGCCAAAGCCACAGCCGCCCCGACCATTTAAAAAGAGCAGGGGGGAAATCCCCTGCTCTTTTTTTTGTCTGTTGTTACGGCAGGATTTGAACCTCCAACCCGCAGTTCTGGCAGGTCTTCGATGGTTTGTCTTGCCCGGGGTCCGCAAAAGCCGGCATAAACTCCCGGGCTTTTTCTTCCGATAATGACACAATGAGCGACAAACCCGCCGTGCTGCTTCGAGCTTTTCGCCCGCCGGCCCTGCATCTGCTTTTGCTGATAGCTGCGGTCACGGCCGGGACCTTTCTCTTTACGTGGACCGCGTATGTTGTTTACGCCCAATCCTTCCCGATTTCCTTTTTCCGGATATGGAAACACTGGGATACTTTTCACTTTCTTTATGTGGCGGCCAACGGCTACCGCCCGGAGGACAGCGACAAAATATCCATGGTTATTTTCCCTTTATACCCTCTGCTGATCCGGGGAGCGGGGTTTTTATTCCGCGGCGATCTGCTTGCTTCAGCGCTGACTGTTTCCAATCTGGCCTATGCCGGAGCCGCGGTGTGTTTTTATAAACTCGCGCGGCTGGACCAGGATGAGGAAAGCGCCCTTCGCGCGGTTTTTTACTTTTCCATATGGCCTACGGCCTATTTTCTTCACGCGGGATATGCCGAGAGTCTTTTTCTCCTGCTGACAATCGCGTCATTTTATTGCGCCAGAAAAGGTCTGTGGCTGGCGGCCGGGCTGGCAGGGATGCTGGCGTCCGGCACACGGGTGCTGGGCATTGCGGTTTTGCCCGCGCTTTTGATCGAGTATCTGGCTTCGAAGAATTTTCAGATCAAAAAAATCAGGCCCGACATTCTCTGGCTTGGGCTGGTTCCTCTGGGGATTCTGGTTTATATGTATATTTGCCGTCAGGTATCCGGGAATGCGTTTCTTTTCCTGGACCTGCAGCGAAAGTACTGGTTCAAGTTTCTGGGATTTCCCTGGCAGGGCCTGCATCGGTCATGGCTGGCGATTCCCAACCGTATTCCGGAAGAGCAGATCATGGTCTGCTGGATGGAAATCCTGTTCGGCATCATCGGGTTTCTGGCTTCCATATATGTGCTGTTCCGCGTCCGGCTGTCCTACGGTATTTATATGCTTCTTTGCTGGCTTCTTGCGACCTGCACCCTTTTCTGGCTGAGTGTTCCGAGGTACACCCTGATGCTGTTTCCTCTTTTTATCCCGCTGGCCGAAGCAGGGAAGAGGCCGGGTATCCACAGCGCTGTGAGTTTCAGCAGCATCCTTTTCTATGCGCTGTTTGCTTCCATGTTCGTGCTCAGCAAGTGGGCGTTTTAGCGTCCGCGTGCTTTTGAGATAAAAGCAACCGCGTAAAAAACAATAGATTCCGAAGGGCAAATCGAAGAAAATCATTCAGCGCCGCTTTCCGCAGCCTGGTGAGCAAAAAGAGGACTCATGATTTCTGACTGGTTTAAAAATATCGCGCGGTACGCAGGGATTCCGCACGTCCGGGAAATCGAAAAATTCATCGCCTCCAGGGACTGTTCAAGGGTCCCGAACGGCGAAATCGAAATTCTGGGGCGCGATCTTTTCGTGCGCGTGGCTGAATATGAAACCGGAGCGCCGGACCAGAAGCAGTTTGAGGCGCATACGGTTTACGCGGACCTTCAGCTGATGGTCACGGGCCGCGAGATTATGGAAGTCTCGGTGGAACGCTCGCCCAGACCTGTGACAGCCTATAATGAGGGGGAAGACATCCGTTTCTTTGAGGAACCTCCGGAAATTTCTTCAGCGCTTGTTTCCGCCGGGCAGTTTACGGTTTTTTTCCCCGGGGAGCTTCACAAGCCAGGCTGCCATGCGGGCGGCTCGCCTGAAAAAGTCAAAAAAATGGTCTTCAAAATCCGCATGCCCAAGGACGCCTCCCTCTGATGCGGTCAAGCCTTCGTGTTTTTGCCGGGTTTTTTCTACTGGCGCTCGCTGCTTCGGCTGATCTCAACGCCGCTCCCCGGTCTGTTCCTGAGGAAAGTCTTCCTGAGGTCGTCACCCGGGTCCAGCCCAGCGTGGTCAATGTCCAGACCGACCGTTCCTACCGGTTCAGGGACTCTTCGCCCGGCTTCCTGCGCAGTTTCACGCGTGATTTTTATGAGCAGAAGGACATGAGCGCGGTTCCTGTCAAGTGTCAGGGGGTAGGCTCCGGGATCATTATCGAAAGTTCAGGTGTTGTGTTGACCAACGCTCACGTGGTGGACGGCGCGGAAAATATCCAGGTGATGTTGAGTGACCGCAGGGTCTTGAAGGCCCGGCTGGTTGGAAAAAATAAAAAATTTGACCTGGCCCTGCTTCAAATCGAGGAGGGCGGAGAATTTCCCGCGGCATCACTCGCGGATTCTGACAAGGTAAGAACCGGTGAAGATGTTTTTGCTATCGGCACGCCGTACAGTTACAGCCAGACTGTGACCCGGGGGATTGTCAGCGCGGCCCATCGTGAGCTGCGCAATGGCGATACGGTGCTGTTCGAGGATGTTATCCAGACAGACACAGCCGTGAATCCGGGAAACAGCGGCGGTCCGCTCATGAATGTCCGGGGCGAAGTTATCGGCGTGGTCAGCATGGAAGACTGGCGGGCGCAGGGGATCGGGTTTGCCATTCCGGCCAATACCGTCAAAAAGATGATTCCTGAGCTCAAGACCCCGCATGAGCTGACGCTCCGGCTCGCCCAGTTCAAGACACGCTATGGATTTCTTCCTGAGGAAATACGGGAGGAGGATGGACAGGTTTCGATTCTGGTGGCCGGGCTTACACCGGGCTCCATGATTGCAAGGTCTGGGCTCACCGTGGGGGATTCCCTTCGAAGGTTTAAAGATTTAAACCCTCAGGGTCTTGAAGAGCTTCTTGAAGAATCTGAAAAGCCGCAAAGCGGCAGGATTTATCTTGAGTTTCTGCGCGGGAAAAGAGCTTTCTTTACCTATCTTGAGGTTTCTTCATGAAACTGGTCATCAAGGGAGTTCATCGTTACTGGTTTCATGAAACCCTGATCGGCATCGTTCAGGAGCGCACGGGCTGGAACCCGGAGCGGGCGAAAAGTTTTTTACTCAAGACCGAATGGCTGAATTTTGATCACGTTGAAAAAGCTTCTGCCAGGGATTTGATAGACCGGCTTGAGGCCGCGGGGTTTGAAATCCAGCTGCAGGAATCCGGTTCCACGATAAGTGCGGCGATTGCCATGTCGTCGGACGGCGAGGTCGCTGCCCTGAAAAAAAGCCTGGCGGAGTTATCAACGCGGCTCGCCCGTCTTGAAGAAGTGAAAGGCCTGGATTCTTCCCGGACCGTAAAACAAAACAAAATTTATCAAAAAATTGCGGCCGAAGCCGGGTCCGCAAGGCCTGCTGCCCCGGTATTGCCCAGACAGCAGGTTTCCGAAGGCTCTGCGGAAAGTAATATCGGAAAGTACTGGCTGTCGCGCATTGGTATTTTTACCCTGGCGCTTGGCGTGGTGCTTTTCATCAGCTACTCCTTCCAGTTCATTGGCGCCTGGGGAAAAATCCTGACGGGCGCGGCCATCGGGCTCCTGCTTGCCGGCGCGGGGAACTATCTGGCAGGTAAAGAAAAATACAGGCGCTGGGCCATGGCATTGATTGGCGGGGGATGGGCCATTTTATATTTCACGGTTTACGCGGCCTATCAGATACCGGCGACCCGGGTCATTTCAAGTCCTGTGCTCGGCTTTG
>CAZIQJ010000163.1:0-5486 GCA_964541285.1 uncultured bacterium
GCTTCCTCCGCCGATTTCCGTGCCGTTGAGCACCAGGTCATAGGCGCGGGCCTTGACCTTGAGCGGTTCGGTTTCAATCAGCGCCACGTCTTCGGCACGCGGAGACGTGAACGGGTGGTGAAGCGCCTGACAGTGTTTTTCATCCGCGTTCCATTCAAAGAGCGGGAAATCCTTGACCCACAGAATCTTGAAATCATTGTAGGCCGGCTTCAAATGTTCTTCCGCCAGCTTGCAGCGTAACGCGCCAAGCGCGATGGCGGAAGTGTGCGCATCAGAGGCCACCATATAAATATTGTCTCCGGCCTTGGCTCCAAGAGCGGAAATGATTTTGGCCGTGCGCGCCGCGTCAAAAAACTTTGCGATAGGCGACTCCACCTTGTCCGCGCCCGTGACTTTCATCCAGGCCAGGCCCTTGGCGCCGAAGTTCTGCACATACTGCGTCAGGTCATCGAAGTGCTTGCGCGTGATTTCGGTTCCGGCGGGCGGCGTGAAACAAATGCCTCGGATCTTTCCATTTCCGGCCAGGCATTCGTCAAAAATCTTGAAACCGCTGTTCTGAAAAACTTCGCTCAGGTCCTTGAGCTCCAGGCCAAAACGAAGGTCCGGCTTGTCCGAACCGTAGCGGCTCATGGCTTCATCATAAGTCATGCGCAGAAACGGGCGCTCAAATTTGACGCCCAGACCTTTTTCAAAAGCATCCGCGATCATGCCTTCCACAACACCCATGACATCTTCCTGGTCAACAAAGGACATCTCAAGGTCGATCTGGGTGTGTTCCGGCTGGCGGTCCGCGCGCAGGTCTTCATCGCGGAAGCAGTGCGCGATCTGGAAATAGCGGTCGTAACCTGCCACCATCATGAGCTGTTTGAAAAGCTGGGGCGACTGCGGAAGCGCGTAAAAAGTGCCGGGGTTCAAACGCGAAGGCACCAGGAAATCGCGCGCGCCGCCCGGAGTGCTGCGTGTCATGGTGGGCGTTTCAATTTCAAGAAACTGTTCCTTGTCCAGATAATCGCGCACGATCTTGCTGACGCGGTAGCGGAAAGTCAGCGCCTCCACCATTTCCTTGCGGCGAAGGTCAATGAAGCGGTATTTCAGGCGAAGTTCCTCGTTCACGCCCTTTTCGCCGATTTCAAAAGGAGGCGTGGGGCAGGAGTTCAAGATTTCCATGGACGCGGCATGCACTTCAATCTCACCGGTCGTGATTTTTTTATTAATCGTGCCGTCAGGACGTTTGCTGACACGGCCTTTCACCAGAACCACGAACTCCGGACGAAGGGTTTTTGCCAGCTGATGAAGCTCTTCGCTTTCCTTCTTGTTGAAAACAACCTGGGTCACACCCCAGCGGTCGCGAAGGTCAATGAAAACCAGGTCCCCGTGGTCGCGGTAAGTGTTGATCCAGCCGGTCAGAACGACTTCCCTGTCCAGGGCCTTGATATCGAGTTGTCCGCAATTCGCCGTGCGCATCATACGTTCACCTTTTTAATTCTGGAAAAAAGATTGCCGTGCCGGATCTTTTCCTGCGTTTTGTTGTCCATGTCCTTAAAAGTCCATTCACCATTCTTGTGTTCTTCGGCCCCGAAAATAACCATGTACTTGGCGCGGGCCTTGATCGCCGCCTTCAAATGGTTGTCCATTTTCAGACTATGCGCACCCAGAACCGGCTTCATGCCCAGCTGGCCCAGCTCACAAATGGCCTTGCCGATGGTTTCCCACGGCCGTTTCTCACGGTACTCATCATCGCCGAAAACCGGAGCAAAATAAATGACATTTTCCCGCGACTTTTCCGCCGCGGTTTCGCCAAGCGCCATCAAAAGTCTTTCAAAGCCGATGCTGAAACCAATGCACGGCGTGGGCTTGCCGCCCAGGTCGGAGTAAAGACGGTCATAACGCCCGCCGCCCGCAAGTGCGTCCTGCGCGCCAAGGCCTTTGGCGGAAATTTCAAACACCAGGCCGTTGTAATAATCCAGGCCTCGCACAAGCCGCCGCTTCACCACATAAGGGATCCCCCAGGCTTCCAGACTCTTTTTGGTTTCCGCGAATTCCGGGCTGTTGGGCGCGATTTCTTCCCAGGGCGCTTTTTCAATGACAGGCTGGCAGTGCGGATTTTTGCAGTCAAAAACACGGAGCACATTTTTCTCAAGGCGGTCGCGGCAGTCTTCGCAAAGCGTGTCTTTGCTTTTCAGAAAATATTCTTTGAGCTTTTGCGCGGTCTTCTGCTGGTCTTCCACCGTGCCCAGGTCGTTGATCCTGACTTCAAGGCCTTCGACTCCCAGGCCTTTCAGAAATTGATAGAGATAGCGGACAGAATCCACATCGGGGATGGAACCGGATTCATTGATGATCTCGATGCCGATCTGGTGGAACTGGCGTTTGCGGCCGGCCTGCGGACGCTCTGCCCGGAACATGGGGCCAATATAGTAGAAGCGGAGGGACTTGGCCTGGCTGAGCAGGCCTTTTTCAATGACGGAACGCGCGACTGAGGCCGTCATCTCCGGACGCAGAGTAATATCACGATCGCCCCGGTCTTTGAATGAAAACATTTCCTTGCGGACGATATCGCTGCCTTCGCCAACGGACCGGGAAAAAAGTTCTGTGTACTCAAGAACAGGAGTGCGGATTTCCTTGAAGCCGGAACCTTCGAAGAAGATGCGGGCCTGCTGTTCCAGCCACTGCCACTTTTCAACTTCGCCGGGCAGGATGTCATCCATCCCGCGGAGCGATTCAATCTTATGCGCCATAAGTCAGGAATCCTATCATACA
Organism: uncultured bacterium; assembly: GCA_964541285.1. GTDB lineage: Bacteria > Omnitrophota > Omnitrophia > Omnitrophales > Aquincolibacteriaceae > CAYLPP01. The sequence goes on from CAZIQJ010000163.1 coordinate 2,761, forward strand.
AGCCCGAGGGGGGCAATAAATCACAGAATCTCTTTGAGGCGCTCGGCCGGACGGGCCAGGATGGCCCTCTTCCCCTTTTCCACGATGGGCCGCTGGATCAAATCCGGGTGTTTGGCCATAAGGTCCACCAGCTCATCTTCGGACAGTTTCTTGTCCGCCAGCTTCAGGGTCTTGTAGATGTCTTCCTTGCTGCGCAAAAGACCGGAAGCCGGAATCCCCATCTTTTTAAGAAGGTCCTTGAGCTTGGTCTTGGAAACAGGGTCCACATAATAGTTCACGGAATCAAAGTCCACGCCGCTTTCCTGGAGCGCCTTGTAGACCTGGCGGCAGGTGGTGCAGGTGGGTTTCTGGTAGATGGTAATTTTTTCCATGGCAGGGTTCTCCTTAAGAAGGATTGAAGGGATAAACAGGCACAGCCCGCCCGGGGCGGGTTTGCTTTTTCAAAGCGTCCTCGAAAAAAACACGGACTTCAGAAGAACCTGGAAGGATGAAACGTACCGCAATTGGTTTGCGGACCGGCATGAAAATACGGGAAAACTTAGAACCGTTTCTTCTTGGTGGTCTTGGAGGTACGGGCCTTGCGGCGGCGCTTCTCGCTCGGCTTTTCGTAATGCTTCCGCTGTTTGAGGATCTTCAGAATACCTTCGCGCTCGATTTTCTTCTTCAAACGCTTCAGGGCTTTTTCGAGGGGCTCGTTTTCACCAACTTGAACTTTAGGCACTCGCTGTTATTCCTTTCTTGGCTGAGATTTAGAAAAAGATGACCGTATTATACGTTAATCCCCGGAGAGGTCAATAAAGGAAATCAGGGGGGGGGTCAGGAGATGGCAACCCCGCCCGTACACCCGGCGGCGGCTCCTGCCGGGATATTGGCGGTACCATCACTTGTGGAACTCAGCAAAACGCCGCTCTGATCAATACAAAAGGTATTGATCCCTGTTCCCCCTACCGTCGTAGGGGCCGCCAGCATGGCATAAGTTTCAGCGGGCGCGGCGCCCACCGAATAATTCAGGGTAAAACCATGGCGAGGGTTCGTGGCCCAGGTGACATCCAGATAAGCAGGCGTGGTGGTCGTCAAAGTGGTGATGTCCGGCGAATAAGTCGGAGGGTTCTGGGCAGCGCGGTAACTCTCGTTTCCCGAGGAGAAAGTACGCAATTCCTTGCGCATGGTATTGTCCGCGGCATTCAGGCGCGCCCTGAGCAGATTGGGAATAGCAATGGCCGCGATAATCCCCAGAATGGCAACCACGATCATGATTTCGACCAGCGTAAAGCCTTTCTCACTTCTCCTCATAACAAGACTCCGGTTATAAAATATAAATAGGCCTCTACCCAAAGAGTACCTGCTGAAGCGCCGGATTACAAATCCTCACATAACTTACATCCCCTCCCATCTGTTATCCTTATTAATCTATGGTCTCTGAATCCCGTGAATTCCAGCCTGTCCGGCTGAGGGACTGGCTGACCTGCGGCATGTGCATGGAAACCAAAAGCGGCTTTATCCTGATCCTTCTGGGCGGACTTTTGCTCTGGTTCACAAACTGGAAACTGCCCGGCCTTTCCCTTCACGCAGGCTATCCTGTGCTGATCCTGGGGGTCATCATTCAGGCCGCGGGCCTGGGCAGAGACTGCAAACTGATCCACAAACACCGCAGGAAAAAAGCCTAACCACCTGGCAGGCCTTAAGTTAACAGATAAAAAAGTAAAATTCCTGTTTTTTCCCGTCGGTTCATGCCATAATTCACCCCTTATGGAAATGGCCGCTTACTCTGAAGCCTTTTTACGTCTCTTTTACCCTGCGCACTGCTGCGTTTGCCGGGTTTTCCTGCGGCAGGAAGAAAAGGACCTTTGCCCCGCCTGCCGGCAGGATCTTTCGGCTCAGCTTCACCAGGCCTCTGGACTGGAAGCTCCCCGGCTTCCCGGCATTCACAAACTTTTGACGCTTTACCCCTACACCGGCACATTCAAGGGCATCCTGAGCGCGGCTAAATTTTCCAAAAAGCCCTGGCTGCTGAAACTGTTCCGCAAAGACATTGAAAGCCTGGCTGTTTCACTCGCCCGCTACGATGCCCTGGTTCCAGTTCCCATGCATTCCTTTAAAAGAATCCAGCGGGAGTTTGACCCGGCCGGGCTTCTGGCCGCCATGCTTGAACGCGCCAGCGGAATCCCGGCTGAAAAACTTTTGAGCAAACCCGGCTCGACACCGGCCCAGAACCGCCTGAGCCGCAGAGAAAGAAAAATGAATCTTTACGGAGCTTTTCTTCCCGCCCGCGCGGAAAAAATCCGCGGACGCGCTTTTCTGCTTGTGGACGATGTCCTGACCACGGGAGCCACCCTGACGGAAGCCGCGCGCGTTCTGAAACAAAACGGAGCGGCCCGCGTGGACGCATTCGCTCTGGGCCGCGTGGACATGCACGCGTCCGAACTCAAAGCGGCTCCGGAACACAAAACATCCTTCCTGTTTGAGGAAATTCTTCTGTGAAAGTTTTAGACCGTTACCTGACCCGCGAACTGGTCACGCCCATTCTCTATTCCTGCCTGATGCTGGTGTTCCTGATCCTGATCGCCGACCTGTTCGACAATCTGGACGACATCCTGCGCAACCAATGCTCTTTCGCGCACGTCGCGCAGTATTATCTTGCCATTGTGCCTTATGCTTTTGTTCAGACGCTTCCCTGGGCCTCCTGGCTGGGCACGGTGTTTCTTCTGGTCACGCTCGGCTTCCAT
>CAZIQJ010000164.1:0-5458 GCA_964541285.1 uncultured bacterium
TGTCGCTCACTTCAAGGACAATGTCGTGGCGCAGGACCGCCGCGGCAAGCTTTCTTCCGATCTTATGGACGTTTATTACAACAAGGACAGCCGGCAGGTTTCGAAAATCGTGGCGCAGGGAAATGTCGCGATTGAAAATCCGGACGGCAACAAGACTTTCAGCGACAGCGTGATTTATCTTGCTGAAGAAGGCCGCATTATTCTGGGCGGCGATACCGAAGCGGTTTATTACAAAGACAGCAAAATCAAGGAAGAGGTTTTTGACTAATGTACCTACTTGAGACCAAGCAGCTGCGCAAGACTTACAAAGGCCGTACCGTCGTTGATAATGTCAGCATCAATATCCAGCGCGGCGAAATCGTCGGCCTGCTGGGACCTAATGGCGCGGGGAAAACCACGACCTTCTATATGGTGGTCGGCGTTATCCGCCCGGACGAAGGAAAAATTACGTTCCGCGGTGAAGACATTACCGCGCTTCCCATGTACCAGCGCGCGCGCTTGGGCATAGGCTACCTTTCCCAGGAGCCTTCCATTTTCCGCAAACTGACCGTGGAAGAAAACGTCATGGCCATTCTGGAAACCCTTGATATCACGCAGGCGGAAAGAAAGCGCAGGCTTGAAAAACTTCTGGATGAGCTGGATATCGCGTACCTTGCCAAAAACAAGGCTTACACGCTTTCCGGCGGGGAACGGCGCCGTCTTGAAATCACGCGCGCGCTTGTGACCAACCCGTCCTTGATCCTGCTCGACGAGCCTTTCAGCGGCGTGGATCCGATTGCGGTTTTTGAGGTCCAGAAGATTCTGCAAAAGCTCAAATCGCAGGGATTGAGCATTCTTTTGACAGACCACAGCGTGCGTGAGACGTTGTCCATCACGGACCGCTCCTACATTCTGTGCGACGGTAAAATCGAAGTTTCCGGCACTTCCCAGTTTCTGGCGTCCGACGTCAAGGCGCGCTCGCTGTATCTGGGTGAAAAATTCACACTGGCCTAGTTCCGGGGCCGGAGGAAAGAGGAAAATATGGATATTCGGGTCACAGGTAAAAACATGTCGGTTACTGAAGGTATCCGCGATCATTTACGCACCAAACTTTCAAAGTTTGGAAAGTACGACGCGCGCCTGATCGAATCGCACGTTATTCTTAAAAAAGAAAAATACTTTTTTGTCGCGGAAGTTACGCTGCTGGCCAAGCACCTCAGGGCGTACGGCGAGGGGACCAGCAAGGACAATGTTTTTACGGCCATTGACCAGGCCGCGGTCCGCGTTGAAAAGCAGCTGAAGAAATTCCGCGAAAAAATCAAGGACCATCACAAGAAAGACGGCCATTTTGGCGCGGCCATCAAGGCAGCCCGCCGCCGTGCCGTGGAAATCCCTGAGGATTTTCCCCGCGTCGTCAAGATGAAGTCCATGTCTGCAAAACAGATGTCGGTCGAAGAAGCGAGCCTCCAGCTTGAGCTTTCGGCAAAACCTTTTCTCGTTTTTCAAAACTCGACAACACAACAGGTCAATGTTCTTTTCAAGCGTGAAGACGGGCAACACGGCTTGATTGAGCCAGACTTCAACTGAAGCGGACCAGGAGGATCAGGGAGAATGAAGATCACGGAGCTTTTAGACAAAAAAGGAATCAAGGTTGGCATTCAGGCCACGGAGAAAGAACCCTGCCTTGAAGAGCTGGTGGATGTTCTGGTTGAAGTCAAAGATATTGGCGATAAAAAAAGCATTGTGACGGCGCTTGTTGAACGCGAAAACCTGGGTTCCACCGGTATTGGCCAGGGCATCGCCATTCCTCACGGAAAAACAGACCGCGTCAAGGAACTGGTCGCGGTGCTCGGTATCAGCCAGAAGGGCGTGAATTTTGAGGCCCTGGACGGCGAGCCTGTTTACATTTTCTTTCTTCTGGTCGCGCCTAAAGAAACGGCCGGCCCTCACCTGAAAGCTCTTGCGCAGATTTCCCGCCTTCTCCGCGACGCTTATTTCTGCGAGCTTTTACGGCGCTGCAAAACGCCGGATGAGGTTTATGACCTTATCAAACGCGAAGAAGACAAAAAGCATTAATCCGCTTTTCTTCCAAGGAATTCGCTAAATGCAGTTTTTTAAATGGCTCTATCCCGGAATCGGTATCAAAAGATGGGTCATCCTCTGCCTGGTCGGGCTGGGGCTGATCACCGCAGTCGCCCTCTGCGCTATCAAAGCTATTTCAAAGGCCAGCCTTCTCCTGGCGTCCTTTGCCATGGCCGTGCTCATCTTCGGGATTTTCCTGGTTTATATGGCCATCAAGAACGTGGTGCGTATTTTTGTGCGTGCCCTGATGCCTGCCCATCGTGACGATCCTCTTGTGGATATTGTTTATCAGCGCCGTCAGAGTGAATCCCTTTCCCGCGGTCCGCGTGTGGTGGCCATCGGCGGGGGAACGGGTCTGAGCACGCTGCTTTCCGGCATTAAAATTTTTACCAACAATATTACGGCCATTGTGACCGTGACGGACACGGGGGGAAGTTCGGGCCGTTTACGTGAAGAAATGGACATGCTGCCTCCGGGCGACATCCGCAACTGTCTGGTGGCCCTGGCCGAGGCAGGACCGCTTATCCGCGATCTTTTCCAGTACCGTTTTGAGACCGGAGACGGTCTGAAAGGCCACAGCTTCGGTAATCTTTTTATTACCGCGCTTTCAAAAGTCACGGGCGATTTCGAGAAAGCTGTCGCGGAATCCAGCAAGGTGCTTGCGATCCGCGGCCGCGTCATTCCCTCGACGCTTGAAAAGGTCACACTGGTCGGCGAATTCATGGATGGAACAAGCATTGAAGGGGAGACCAATATTACGGACCTCGGCAAGCCGCTGCGCAATATCCGACTGAAACCGGACAATTGCCGCGCCTGCCCCGAAGCGCTGGACGCGATTGAGAACGCGGACCTTGTCATCATGGGGCCGGGAAGCCTTTACACCAGCATTCTGCCCAACCTGCTGATCCGCGACATTTATGACGCTATCCTGAAGTCCGATGCGTACAAGATTTATATTTTAAATGCCATGACACAGCCGGGCGAGACAGACCGCTTTTCCGCCTGGGATCACCTGCGCGTTTTGATTGAACACACGGACCCCAGGATTCTGGACGCATGTTTCGTCAATACCCAGGCCATTCCTTCGAAGATGGTGGAAAAATACCGCGAAAAGGGATCGGTGCCCGTGGTTCTTGACCTCGAGAGCATCCAGCAGAAGGGTTATGAAATTATTCGCGGAGAAATTTTGAATATCGACAGCCAGGTGCGCCACGACCCTGAACGGCTGGCCCGGCTTATTTTTGAGCATTACTGGAATATTTCCAAAATTACCAAGGCTTCCTGATTTATGAATGAACCATTGAAGAAGAAAGTGTTTGAGAGAAAATTTGTCATTGAGAACAAGCTGGGCCTGCATGCCCGGCCCGCGGCCCTTCTTGTACAGACAGCAAACAAGTTCAAGTGCGAGGTTGAGATCCAGAAAGGCCGTCAGAAGGTTAATGGAAAATCCATCATGGGTATTATGACCCTTGCCGCTGGCGCCGGAACGCCGATCACGGTCCGGACTTCGGGCGAAGACGCGGAACTGGCGCTTGCGGAAATAGACAAGCTTATCACCGGACAATTCGGAGAATAATGTGACGATGGAAAAAATGAAGGGAATTCCGGTTTCTCCAGGCGTTGCCCTTGGAACGGCGTTTGTCACGCACAGCGACGTTTCCTTCAACCTGCCGCCCACGCCTATCCAGAGCGAAGATGTTTGGAAGGAAATCGCGCGTTTTGAAGACGCGCTGACCCGTACCCGCGCGGAAATCCTCGGTATCCGCAAGAAAATCTCCAGTCAGATCGGCCGCGAAAGTTCGGACATTTTTAACGCGCACCTCATGATCCTTGAAGACCGCACCCTGATCGAGGATGTCATCGCGATCATCAAGGACAAAAAGGTGACCTGCGAATATGCTTTCTCTTCCGTGATCCAGCGCTACTTCGCGGCCTTTGCCCAGATTAATGATGATTATCTGAAAGAGCGAATCGCCGACATTCGTGATATCGGCCGCAGGATCCTTCACAACCTTTACGGTGAGGAAGGGGACCTGCACAAGCTGGATAAAAAAGGCATTATCATCGCCCACGACCTTTCACCTTCCGACACGGCTATGATGGACAAGGAAAAGGTCCTGGCTTTTGTCACGGAAATCGGCGGACCGACTTCTCATACCGCCATTCTTGGCCGCTCGCTTGAAATTCCTGCCGTAGTCGGTATGGACCAGGTCACGACCAAGGTCAAGACCGGCGACCGCGTCATTGTGGATGGAACGCGCGGTATTTTAATTGTTAATCCGGATGAAAAGACGGTTGAGGAATATCAGCAGAAGTCCCTGCGATTCACCGAGCAGACGACCGAGCTTGATAAGTTAAGAGACCTTCCCGCCGAAACGCAGGACGGTAAAAAAATCATTCTGGCCGCCAACATGGAATTTCATGATGAAATTCCTTCGGTCCTTTCGCACGGCGCTGACGGCATCGGGCTTTACCGCACCGAGTACCTTTATATGAACCGGACGGACCTGCCCAGCGAAGAAGAACAGTTCAAGGCGTACAAGCAGGTGGCGGAAAAAATGGCGCCGCATCCAGTCATTATCCGCACGCTCGACCTGGGCGGCGACAAATTCCTGTCGTCTCTGGATGTGCCGCATGAAATGAACCCGTTTCTTGGCTGGCGAGCCATTCGTTTCTGTCTGACCCGGATTGATGTTTTCAAGACCCAGCTGAGGGCCATTCTTCGCGCCAGCGTGCATAAAAATCTTAAAGTCATGTACCCCATGATTTCCAATGTCGAGGAACTCCGGAAAGCCAATGCCATTCTGGCAGAGTGCCGCCAGGAGCTTGAAAAGGAAGGCGTCCATTGTGAACCCATGGAAATCGGGGCCATGATTGAAATTCCGTCGGCCGCCATCATCAGCGATATTCTGGCCCGGGAAGTGGACTTTTTTTCTATCGGAACCAATGACTTGATTCAATACGCTCTTGCGGTTGACCGGGTGAACGAAAAAATCGCTTATCTTTACGAACCCACTCATCCGGCCATTCTTCATTTGATCAAGCAGGTTATTGAAGCCGGCCACCGTCACAAGCGCTGGGTGGGAAGCTGCGGGGAAATGTCGGGTGACCCGGCTATTGCCGTGCTTCTTCTGGGGCTGGGGATTGATGAGATCAGCACCAGCCCGGTGGTCCTGCCCAAGGTGAAGCAGGCCATCCGCGCTATCCGTTATGAAGACGCCAAAAAACTCGCGGACCGCGCACTTCAATTTCCCACCGGGGCTGAAGTCCGTGAATTTCTGACCGCCGAACTGCGCCGTATGAGTTCGGACCTCATAGAAGATTGATTCCATGAAAGATTTTCTCTTAAAGCTCGACTCCCAGATTGATGAAGCCATTGCCCTTGGCCGCGCTTTCA
>CAZIQJ010000165.1:0-3281 GCA_964541285.1 uncultured bacterium
CCGTCTCAGGGTTGGAATTGACCACGATGGTTTCATAGCCCATTTCCTTGAGCGCGAACGCGGCATGCACGCAGCAATAGTCAAACTCAATCCCCTGACCTATACGGTTGGGGCCGCCGCCCAGAATCATGATTTTTTCTTTTCCGGTCTCAGGAGAATTTTCATCCTCGTCTTCATAGGTCGAATAAAAATAAGGCGTGTACGCCTTGAACTCGGAAGCGCAGGTATCCACCAGCTTGTAGACCGCCTTGACGTTCTTGGATTTGCGGAAGTCCCGCACCTGCTGTTCGGTCTTGTCCCAGCAAAAAGCCAGCTGTCTGTCCGAAAACCCGTAACGCTTGGCTTTGCGGAGAATTTCAGCCTGCCTGGCTTCATTGCCGCAGGCGTCGAGAAGAACCTTTCCCATATCAACGATCTGTTTGATCTGTTCAAGGAACCACGGGTCCACCTTGCTGAGATCGTGAATTTCCTGAGTGGTCATGCCCGCAAGAAAAGCGTATTTGAGCCAGAAAATGCGGTCTTCCTTGGGGGTGGAAAGCCTTTTCTTCATTTCCTGCTTCAGCTCAAGGTTGTTCGGGGCGGAAGCCCAGAATTTCATATACTCAGCGCGCGTTTTGAGCGCGATATCCAGGACTTTATCCTTACCGTCCAGGCCCAGGCCGAAACGCTTGGTTTCAAGCGAGCGCAGACCTTTCTGCAGGGCTTCTTTAAACGTACGGCCAATGGACATGGCCTCGCCCACGGATTTCATCTGCGTGCCCAGCGTGCTGTTCACGCCCTCGAATTTTTCGAACGCGAAACGCGGGATCTTGACCACGCAGTAGTCGATCGAAGGCTCAAACGAAGCCGGCGTGTACCGTGTGATGTCATTGGGAATTTCATCCAGCGTGTAGCCCACAGCAAGCTTGGCCGCGAACTTGGCGATCGGAAAACCCGTGGCCTTGGACGCCAGCGCGGAAGAGCGTGAAACGCGAGGGTTCATTTCAATGACCGTCATTCTCCCGGTCTCGGGATGAATGGCAAACTGAATATTGGAACCGCCGGTCTCAACGCCGATTTCAGAAATAATTCTCTTACCGGCATCACGCATGCGCTGGTATTCCTTGTCCGTCAAGGTCTGCGCGGGAGCGACTGTGATGGAGTCGCCGGTATGAATCCCCATGGGGTCCAGGTTCTCAATGGAGCAAATGACCACGAAATTGTCACGGTGGTCGCGCATGACCTCCAGCTCATACTCTTTCCAGCCCAGAATGGATTCTTCGATCAAAACCTCATGCACCATGCTGGCGTCAATGCCGACCTGCGCGGTCTTGGCCAGCTCTTCACGGTTGAAGCAAACGCCGCTGCCGGATCCGCCAAGCGTGAAACTGGCACGCACAATGACCGGATAGCCCAGCTTGTCCGCCTGAGCCAGCGCTTCCTCAACAGAATACGCGAAACCGCTCTTGGGAAGATCAAGTCCGATTTTTTCCATGGCCTTCTTGAAAAGCTCACGGTCTTCGGCTTTTTTAATGGCTTCGTATTTCGCGCCGATCAGTTCCACGCCGTATTTTTTGAAAACACCCTGTTCGTAAGCCTGTACCGCAAGGTTCAGTCCGGTCTGGCCGCCCATGGTCGGAAGGCAGGCGTCGGGTCTTTCCTTCTGAATAATTTTCTCAAGATAAGCCACGGTCAGAGGCTCAATGTAAGTGCGCGCCGCGGTTTCCGGGTCCGTCATGATGGTCGCGGGGTTGGAGTTGATCAAAACCACTTCATACCCTTCTTCGCGAAGGACTTTGCAGGCCTGGGTGCCGGAATAATCGAACTCGCAGCCCTGGCCAATGATGATAGGACCGGAACCAATAATCAGGATTTTCTTGATATCTGTGCGCTTAGGCATTTTCCACCATCTCCCGGAATCTTCCGAATAAGTAATCGCTGTCATGCGGGCCGGGCGCGTTTTCCGGGTGGTACTGCACGGAAAAGACCGGATACTTCTTGTGCGCAAGGCCTTCGCAGCATTGATCGTTCAGGTTGACGTGCGTGACTTCCACATCTTTTGGAAGCGAAGCAGGGTCCACGGCAAAGCCGTGATTTTGAGAAGTAATTTCAATCTTGCGGGTCTTAAGGTCCATGACCGGATGATTGCCGCCGCGGTGCCCGAATTTCAGTTTGGACGTGGTGCCGCCGAGCGCAAGGCCCAGCATCTGGTGGCCGAGGCAGATGCCAAAAATCGGCTTCTTGCCGATCAACTGCTTCACGTTCTCAACCACGTAAGTCACGGCTTCCGGGTCACCCGGGCCATTTGAAAGAAACACGCCGTCCGGATTCATGTCCAGAATATCCCTGGCGGAAGTATTTGCCGGAACCACACGCACCTGAAAGCCATGCTGGTTGAGCTTGCGCAGAATGTTCTTTTTGATACCGCAATCCACGGCCACAACTTTGTAAATTTTCTTGCCCTTGGGCGCATCGCCCCACTCAAAACCATTTTCAAGGCCTTCAGAAAAGTCATACGGTTTTTTGCAGCTGACTTCCTTGACCATGTCCACCCCCACAATACTGGGAGAGTCCTGGGCTTTTTTGACCAGCCGCGCGTGGTCGCCGTCCGCGGTTGAAAGAATCCCCTTCTTGGCGCCGTTGTCACGCAGGTGTTTGACAAGACGGCGGGTGTCGATTTCCTGAATACCGATCTTGTTGTGCCGCTTCATATAAGCATGAAGGCTTTCTTCAGAGCGGTAATTGCTGACCACCGGGCTGAGTTCGCGAATAATCAGGCCCTCGGCCCAGGGATGACCGGCTTCCTCGTCCTTTGAAGTGATTCCATAATTGCCGATATGCGGGTAAGTCAAGGTCACGATCTGGCCCTTGTAAGAGGGGTCTGTCAGAATTTCCTGGTAGCCTGTCAGCGCGGTGTTAAAAACCACTTCGCCGTAAATTTCGCCTTCCGCTCCAAATCCTTCCCCCTCGAACACCAGCCCGTCTTCCAATGCCAGCCATGCTTTCATAAATTCGCCCTCTTATTGATAGCGCCAGAATTTACCGGCGCATAAAGTTGCCTGAACCTTCCCCTTCATTTTCATTTCAAGGAAGCAGGAATTTTTTGATTTGGATTCAAACTGGTCCGCTTTCACGACCCATTCTTTCGAAAGGTCCACAAGCGTCAAATTGGCTTCACAGCCTTTTTCAAGTCCGCCGAATTCCTTGCCAAGCCCCAGAATCTCCGCGGGGCGGGCGGACATGACATGCACAATTTTTTCAAGCGGCCATTTCTCCTGGTGATACAGTTCCGTCAGGATAAT
>CAZIQJ010000165.1:3291-5423 GCA_964541285.1 uncultured bacterium
CAAGGCCCGTGACTCCAAACGGCGCCTCGTCAAATTCCTTCATCTTGTCTTCATCCGTATGCGGCGCGTGGTCAGTCGCGATGCAGTCGATCACGCCTTCAGACAGCGCCTTGCGCAGGGCCTTGACGTCTTCAGCCGTACGCAGCGGAGGGTTCATTTTACAATTTGTATTGTAACCTTCAACAAATTCGTCAGTCAGCGCAAGATGATGCGGCGTGACCTCCGCGGTCACCGGAATCTTCTCGGCCTTGGCGCGGCGCACCAGCTCAACCGCGCGGGCCGTGGACAAGTGGCAGATATGAAGGCGCGCGCCGGTCAGGCGGGCCAGTTCAATATCGCGGGCAATAGCCACGTCCTCGCTGGCCGCGGTAATGCCCTTCAGGCCCAGCTTGGTGGAAACAATGCTTTCATTCATAACCCCGCCGGCTGAAAGCCTGCGGTCTTCCGCGTGGCTCATGACTAAAAGGCCGAGCATGGAAGCGTATTCAAGAGCCCTGCGCATCAGGAGCGAGTCCGCGACCCAGTCCCCGTCGTCCGTGACCGCGCGAATGCCGGCCTGCTTCAGGTCCGCCATTTCGGAAAGCTCTTTTCCTTCGCGTCCCTTACTGATGGTTCCTGCCGGAAAAATATGGTATGGAACTTCCTTGGCCTTGCGGATGATATTGTCAATCACGCCCTGGTGGTCGGAAGGGGGCATGGTATTGGGCATGGAAACCGAGGCGACAAAGCCGCCCTTGAGCGCGGCCTGCGAACCGGTCTTGATGGTTTCCTTTCCTTCATATCCAGGCTCGCGGAAATGCGTGTGCAGGTCTACAAGTCCGGGGAAAAGATGCATGCCCCTGGCCTCAAAAACCTCTTCGCCTTTTCCTGCGATAGACTTGGCGATTTCTGAAATTTTTCCATCCTTGACCAGAACATCTGCAACTTCGTTGCGTTTGTTTTTAGGATCAATAATGTGCGCGCCGCGAATTAAAAGGTTCATTCGATTTCCTTCATTCCGTCGTGGGAGGATCCGGACAGCAGAAAAAGGACTGCCATGCGGACCGCGATGCCGTTGGTCACCTGGTCCAGAATAACGGAGGCCGGACCATCCACAACTTCACTGGTAATTTCAATGCCGCGGTTGACCGGCCCCGGGTGCATGATCAAGACATCGGGCTTGGCCTTGGCCAGCATGTGCTTATTGATTTGATAGGCCGTGGCATACTCACGGATGCTTGGAAAATATGCGTCTTTCTGTCTTTCAAGCTGAATGCGCAGAAGGTTGATGATGTCCGCGCTCTGCACCGCTTCCTCAAGGTTGGTGGTCACGCGCACGCCCAGCTGCTCCGCATCGCGGGGAAGAAGCGTTTTGGGGCCGCAGATCGTGACTTCCGCGCCAAGTTTGGTCAGGCCCCAGATATTGGACCTGGCCACGCGGCTGTGCAGAATGTCGCCGACAAACGTGACTTTCATGCCCTTGATTTTCCCCTTTTTCTCCAGGATGGTAAACATGTCGATCAGGGCCTGGGTCGGATGTTCATTGATGCCGTCGCCCGCATTGATCACACTGGCTTTTAAATGCTTGCTCAAACGGTGCGGCGCGCCGGAAGAAGGATGGCGCATCACCACCACATTGACCTTCAGAGCTTCAATGTTGTGCGCGGTATCAATCAGCGTCTCTCCTTTGACCATACTCGAAGTGCTGGAGGCGATATGCAGCGTGTCTGCGCTCAGGCGCTTTTCTGCAAGCTCAAAGGAGATGCGGGTGCGGGTGCTGGGTTCAAAGAACAAATTGGCCACGGTAGTTCCCCTGAGCGCCGGAACTTTTTTGACCGAGCGAAGGGAAATTTCCTGAAAAGATTTGGCGGTCTCGAGGATCAGTTCGATTTCTTCTTTGGAAAGATCGCGCAGCCCGAGCAGGTCCTTGCGGGTCCATTTCACGGTGCTCACGGCTTCACCCTTTCAACAACTACAGCTTCGTCCCTGTCCTCTTTTTCTACAAGCCGGAGAATGACCTGTTCATCCCGGGAGGTCGGAATATTTTTACCGATATAATCGGCCTTGATAGGAAGTTCGCGATGCCCGCGGTCCACCAGAACGGCCAGCTGAATGGCGCGGGGCCGGCCAAAATCAATCAAGGCGTCAAGCGC
>CAZIQJ010000166.1:0-5392 GCA_964541285.1 uncultured bacterium
CACCTGATGGTTGCCAAAATCATTTCTGAGCTTCATCCACTGGTGGCTGGGTACTTGCGGAAAACCGCAGGCCGTCCCTGGCTGAACAGATCGGCGAAACCAAATCTATCCGAATAGGATTATGTCCTATTCAGACTAAATCTTAATTAGATTTCCAGGATTGTCAAGGCTGTTTTTACGTGAAAATACCTGGCTTTTCTTCCTACCCCATCTTCCCCTTGCGCCCTTCAGGTTTTAAGTGATAATACGCCCATGTCCAAGCACCCAGAAAAGCATGGAAAGCCTCCGGCCGCTCCGCAAATCCAGCCTGAAGAATTCCAGGCCTTCCTTCAAACCATGAAGGCCCTGACTGAAAACCCTTCCTATCTTGCCGGCGTCAGCCAGCAGGACAGGATTGACCTGATGAAAGCCGCCGGCCGCCTTGCCCACCCTTCCCTGGACGATAACCGGAAAATCGCACGCGCCGCCCGCAAGCTGAGAAAAGAGAAACGCAAGCTTCTGGACCGGGAAGCCAGAAACAACACCGGCATCCGCGAAGCCCGGCAAGCCACGGTGTTTGTAGCGCCCCATCAGCTTCTTCTGAAAGCTCCGGCCCTGCCGCCTTCCAAAAAGGAACTGAAGAACCCCAGAAACTGCTACGTCTGTAAAATCCCTTACACAAAAGTGCATCCGTTTTATGATTCCATGTGCATGGAATGCGGAGACCTGAATTACCAGAAACGTTTTCAGTCCGCTTCGCTTGAAGGGCGCACCGCGCTGGTGACCGGCGGCCGCGTCAAGATCGGTTACCAGACAGCTCTCAAACTTTTACGCGCGGGCGCGCGCACGCTTGTCAGCACGCGTTTTCCGCATGACTCAGCCCAGCGCTTCAGCCGTGAAGAAGATTTTCATGTATGGAAAGACCGTTTGCAGATTTACGGGCTGGACCTTCGCCATTCACCCAGCGTGGAAATGTTCGCGCGCTATATCGCCAACACGGAAAAACGGCTGGATATTCTGGTCAACAACGCGGCGCAGACCGTGCGCAAGCCGCCCGGATTTTATAAACATCTCATGGACATTGAATCCACGCCGGTCCATGATCTGCCCAAAGAGATCCGCTCCCTGCTCGCGGGCTATGAAAAGCTGAACCGCACGCTGGAGTCCAAACACGTGGCTTCGGCGGACCCCGGCATTGAGAACACTTTGCTGAAAAGCTGGCCCGGAAAAAGCGCGGCCATCGGCATTCACGCCTCCGCGAAACTTTCCATGATCCCCTACAATTTCGACGAAGAAACCCAGACCGGGCTTGAAGTTTTTCCGCAGGGCAAGCTCGACGCGGACCTTCAGCAGCTGGACCTGCGCAAACGCAACACCTGGCGCCTGACGCTGCATGAAGTCGAGACCGCTGAAATGCTGGAAGTCCATCTGGTCAACGCGGTCGCGCCGTTTATCCTTGCCGCGAAACTCAAACCCCTGATGCTGCGTCATACCACGGGCGAACAGCACATTGTCAATGCCTCGGCCATGGAAGGCAAATTCACGCGTTGGACAAAGACCGACAAACATCCTCATACCAACATGGCCAAAGCCGCGCTGAACATGATGACGCTGACTTCCGCCATGGACTACGTGAAGGACAGGATTTACATGAACGCGGTGGACACGGGCTGGATCACGGACGAGGACCCCGCGCATTTGAGTGCAGCCAAAAAGGACATGCACGATTTTGAACCGCCGCTGGACATCGTGGACGGGGCCGCCCGCCTTCTCGACCCTGTTTTCTCAGGCCTGCTGACCGGCGAACATGTCTGGGGAAAATTCCTGAAGGACTACAAACCCACGGAGTGGTAAGTGATCTATATCCTGGACGCCTACAATGTCATCCATAAAATAAAATCGCTGGAAGCCGCGCTGGACAAGGACCTCAGAAGTTCCCGCGAAGCGCTGGTCAATCTCTGCCGCAGCCTGCTTCAGACACGCGGCGACATCACAAAAATCATCCTGGTCTTTGACGGCCGCAGTGAATTCCGCGATCTGTCGCACCCCTCCCCTCCCCGCGTGGAAATGGTGTTTTCGGAAACCGGAGAGGAAGCAGATGAAAAAATCGTGGAAGTTCTTGAAAGCCTCGGAAAAAACACGCGCAAATGCGTGGTTTCCGATGACAACTTTGTGAGAAATCAGGCGAGAGCGTATCAGACGCAGACCGTTACGGTCGCGGAGTTTGAGCAGTTGAGCAGGCCAAGAGCGGCAAAAAACAATCCTTCTTCCGCGGCAAAATCTTCTTCGCTTTCCCAGGCCGCCGCGGACAAAATTACCGCGGAATACAAAAAACAGCTCGGACTTTAATTGAGATACCCGCCCGCCGCCTGAAGCGGCGTCAGGTTTGATTTTTCAGCCACCCAGGCAACAATCCCCTTTTTGGGCGCGGCAAGCTCACCGTTCCAGCTTAGGCTGACTTCCGCGCTCAACGTATCCGGGTCCAGCAGCACCCGGGCATAATCCAGCACCACAAATTGATGGTTCTCGACCCGGCCGGCATTTTCTCCGCCTCCAATCCGGGACTCCACATCAAATCCCAAGAGAGCGGCGCGGACCGCGAAGACCTTGCCTGCCCCTGACGCGGGCGCGAAAGAAATACGGAACTGTGTCTCTGAAAGGCGTTCAATGGTCAAAACACCGGGCGCGCCTTTTGAAGGCGGAACCCGCGTGAAGTTCCGCCAGGAATCCCAGGCCTTGCCGTTGATGACAAAGTTGGGCGTGTAAAGCTGAGGCGCTCCCCAGGAAATTGCGTAGCTGCGCTGGCGCTCCGTGAAAAAAGGACGGGAAAACGGGTCTTTCCATCCAAACTGGTCCCAATAGTCCACGTGAAAAACAGCGGGAATAAAATCTTTCCACAATCCTTTTTCATTCACCATCCTGCCAACCCAGGCGTCCCCTTCAGGGCAGCTGGAACAGCCTTCGGAGCTGAAAACTTCCAGAAGCGTGGTCTGCCAGGCCTCGCTCTTGAAAGTCTGGGCTGAAACCGATGCCTGAAAGGAGAAGCAGAGAAAAAGGAAAAAGGCCGCGCGGAGATTGCGGATCATTTATTCCCGGAGGTGATGGCCTTGATTTTTTCCGGGCTGACTTTTCTCAGCGGACAATAGGGCTTTTTCTTCCAGACATGATCCAGAAACGGCTTGCGGCCCGATCCTATGCTGTACAGGGTGTAATGCCCGGCATTTTTTTTGTGATAGTCCTGGTGATACTCCTCAGCGCGCGTCCAGTTCCTGAGAGGTTCAACCCTGACCACGATGGGTTTCTTGAAAATTTTGCTTTCATCCAGAATGGCGCGGGACTCTTCCGCAACAGCCTTCTCGGCGTCATTCTGATAAAAAATCGCGGTCAAATACTGGGAACCCCGGTCGCCGAACTGTCCGTCAGCCTGAGTGGGGTCAATCGTGGTCCAGTAGACATTCAAAAGGTCTTCAAAGCTGACCTTGGACGGGTCATACACCACTTCAATCGCTTCAAAAGCTCCGGTGTTGCCATTCGAAACCTGTTCATAGCTGGGGTTTTTTACATTGGAATTAGCATAGCCGGAATCCACGCCCGTGACACCGGGAGTTTGTTCAAACGGTCCTTCCATGCACCAGAAACATCCGCCCGCGAAATAAGCTTTTTTAAGTTCGGCCATTGGGGATCCCTCCGCCCTGATATTCGGCTCCCATAAAAGCAGAGCAAGAGCCGCCATTGCCAGCATGCCCGCCCCTGCCCTCTTCAATAAGGTCTTCATACTTCTATATACGCCGCCTGAAGGCGGATGGATGGGGCTTACGTTTCCCCGTCTTTGAGCAAGAGGCGGGAGTAGTAACTGTACAGAAAGCTTGCAGCAATAAAGACCCCGCCCAGCCCGATAAAGGAAATGATCCTGTAAATGGTTTCAAGCTTTGAGAAATCGTGAAAGAAAAGACGCAGCAGGACCAGCGTAAAAATTCCCAGCCCGCACCAGCGGTAAAGCCGGTCCTTGAAAGCGAAACCGCCCACAATAAAGGCCAGGGCCGCGGTTCCCCACACAATCGACACCCAGGAGCTGATTCCCTGATCATAAAAATAGCATAGAACCAGCAGGGCGCCTCCCGTGGTCAGCGCGCCGGAAAAAATCTTCTCCCTTTTTTCCAGCGGTGCGCATTTTTTTCTGAGCCTGTGGCCAAGCGCCAGCAGCGCGAAAATCGCCCAGGCCACGGCCGCGAGCCGGAGGCTTACACGGGGCGCGGAAAATATTTTCAGGATTTCAAGGCCGCAATCCACGGCCGCGATACGCAGAGCCGCAAACGCGGCGAAAGCCATGGCGGCAAACCGCAGGGAAACACGTTTGGCGTAAATCCCCAGCGACATCAACACAACAGCCTCGCCTGCCCATACGACCGAGGCCGCGGGCCTGAACCCGCCAAACAAAACAGCCCAGGCCAGGGCAAGCGCGGAAGCAATGACAAGGCTGTTCTCCGCGATGCGCTTTTCCTTTTCCGGAGAAAGTTCGCGGCTCCGGCAGATTCCGTAAGCAGCGATAAACGCCAGTGACGAAGACAGAAAAACCGGCAGGCAGGCACGCACCGGCAAGACAGCCGTAAAGAGAATATCGCGTTCGCGGTAATCAAAGTTCATCAGCCTGAGAAAGACCATGCCTGCCAGAACCCAGGCCATGCGGTAAAGAATTTTTCGGCCCCTGCGCACGCCCAGCCAGGTAAAAATGACAAGCGCCGCGGCCCATCCGTAAGTCACCCAGGGCCCGTCAAAATACATCGGGAGCGCCAGGCCGAACATGGAAACAGAAAAAGCCAGGTACAGATCGCTCAAAAGTCCGCGCTTCATGCCTTGCTCCGCGAAAGACAGGAATAAAAATACCACGCCCATAACCATCGGGAAAATATATTTGAGGTCCGGATGATAGACATGCAAGTGGTGAATGAAGCTGGAGGTAAAAACAAAACTGTTTGCCAGCAGCAGCCAGAACGCGAGATTGCCCGAATCTTCCTTCTGGTTTCTGAAAAATCCGATCACGGTAAAAAGCAGCCAGTACAAAACCAGAAAAGCCAGATGCAGCATGGATTTCTCCGCCGCCATAAGCGGATAAATCCTCCACTCTTCCCCTGTCCAGGGAAGCAGCAGCGCGTCAAAAATATTTTCGTAGCCCAGCCATGCTCCGGGCACCAGCGATGGGGAAAGCCAGAAATAATGGGTCAGATAAACCGCGGCCAGCCCGAGAAAGGCCAGCCATGTCCAGCCCATTTCCCGCGTCACTATAATGATAGAAACGCCCAGGATAAAGGAGGCCAGCAAGGTATAAAAGGAAACATCCACCATGGTCAGGGCCACAAACCCGAGAAAGTAGGAGAAAAAAACAAGCGCGGGAGAGCGGAATTTCAGCGACTGA
>CAZIQJ010000167.1:0-688 GCA_964541285.1 uncultured bacterium
TAATATTTTCAGAAGTTCCAACCACCCAGGATTCACCGCCGTTAGGGGCCGTGACATCCAGCGAACCCTTGATCGTGAAGTCCGCGTTGGATTCATCATTGACCGTGGAGTCGTTGGCGTCTGAAACGCGGACGCGAAGTGCGGAACCAATGGCATCCGCGACCGTCCAGGTGTAAGCCTGGTTCACAGGCGCGGAATTGGTGATCAATCCGCCGGCCAGATAGTTTCCGCCGCTGTCTGTAGAGTATTCCAGCTTCACGTTGGCGATAGTGCCGACGTAAGTCCAGGTGATATTTTCCTGATCCCCGACAATCCAAGTCTGGCCGCCGTTGGGCGCAGTCAGCGTCACGCTGCCGCGAATGCTGAAATTGGAGTTTGAAGTGTCATAGACCGTGGAATCACTGTTATTGGTAATTTTGACGCGAAATTCAGTGCCGACACTTGAAGGCAATGTCCAGGCATAAGTCTGATCGGAAACAGGAACAGAGTTGGTGATCAGGCTTGAGTAGCCGTCCAGGCCTCCGTCTTCGGAATATTCAAGTTTGGCATTGTTCATGGTACCGGTGTAGTTCCAGGTCACGTTATTGACTGTGGCCGCGCCCCATTGTTCACTGCCGTTCGGGGCCGTCAGGGTGAAAGAACCCTTGATGGCAAAATTGGCGTCTGAAACGTCTTCCGTGTCCGTATT
>CAZIQJ010000167.1:698-5386 GCA_964541285.1 uncultured bacterium
AGCGCACCTTGACCTTGACGGTGCTGTTGATGTTGTCGGGAATCGGATTCCAGGTCCAGCTCAGACCGCTCTGGTTGGTGGCCAGAGTATTGGGATAGGAAGAACCGCCGTTGATGGAATAAAGAATATCCACATTGCCCAGCGTTCCGTCCTTGACCCATTGAATCAGCTGGGAAGAACCGACGGCCCAGACTTCCCCTCCGTTGGGGGCGGTCACGGTGATATTGCCGCGGATCTTGAAATTATTGTCCGAAATATCGTACTTGTTGGCGTCAATAGCGTCACTGACCCGGACTTTCGCCGTGGACGTAATATCGTCGGGAATGGTCCAGCCGTAGGTGCCGGTCCCGTCCACAGGAGCCGGATCGCCGGGCGTGGAATTCACAATCACGTTGATATCAGCAGCAAAATTGTCTTTGGAATATTCAATTTTTACGTTGGCAATGCTGCCGTTCAGGTTCCAGGTAATCTGTTCAAGATCGCCGGTGCGCCAGATTTCCGTTCCATTGGTAGGCGAAGTCACCTGCAGTGAAGGCACCACGCTGAAATCCGCGTCTGATTCGTCATACACGTCAGTGTTGGAAGTGTTGCTCACCTTGACACGCCCGAAAGTCGAGATGCTGCCGACCGGAATGTTGGACCAGGTGTAAGTCCCCGCATCGTCCGTCGGCGCCGGGTCCGCGGGCGTGGACGCCACGATCGTGGTGCCATACGCGCCGCCGCTGTTGGTGGAATATTCGATTTTCACGTTCGCGAAATTACCGGTGCGGGTCCAGGTGATATCCTGGTTGGTCTGGGTTGCCCAGCTTTCGCCTCCGTTGGGCGCAGTCACCGTGATGCTGCCGCGCACTGTAAAATCAGCGTCTGATTCGTCGTAAACATTGGCCGTGTCTGAAGCCAGCTCAATACGCACACGGTCGGTGGTGCCGTCATTGGCGTTCACCGGCGTCCATGAATAAGAAAGATCGCTTGGCGTCAAGCCCGAAACAATCGTTGTCGGGAAAGAAGAACCACTGTCTGTAGAAAGTTTCAGAGTCACGGTGCTGTAATCCAGGCTTCCGGTTTTGGTCCACGTAATATTGTTGGCCGCGCCGATCAGCCAGGCTTCTCCGCCATTGGGAGCGGTCAGCGTCAGAGAACCCTTGATGGTAAAGTCGGCATTTGAAGCATCGCTCCTGCGCCCAAGGGCCGCGGTGTCTGTGGTATCCACAAGCCGCAGCTTGACCGTGGAACCGATCTGGTCCGGAACGGTCCATGCCGCAGTTCCGGTTGAAAGGCTGGCGCCGATGCAATCCGAGCCGCCGCAGGTTCCAAGGCCATTGGCCGTGGTCATGTCTGTCCAGGTGCTGTGCGGAGCGTCCGTTGAAAGCTGAAGTTTCCAGTCATTGGTTGCCACGCTGTCTGAATTGACCCAGGTAACATTATAAACCTGTCCGACGGTCAGGCTTTCCGCTCCATTGGGAAGTGAGAGTGTCAGAGACGGAAATTCGTACGCGGAATATTCGATATTCATGGTACCCACCGTGGCGCTCTGGGCGTCCGGAGAACGGCGCACCGCAAGATAATAAGTGCCGCTTTTCTGATAAACAAAACCAAGATAAACGATATCGCGGGTAAACGTGTTGGTGGTGCTGCTGTTGCTGCCCGTGGACTGGGAAATATTGGCCAGAAGACGCGTGGGGTCCACAGTTGTTAAAGCGGATGTCAGGTTGACTTCCTGGAATTTAGACATATAGTCAGCCGTACCGGTACCCGCGCCCGCGCCGGAACCTTCCACAATGTCTCCGTCAAAAGTCTCAATATCAAAAGTCGTAGTGGAGCCGACCGTCTTGACCCGCCAGGTTCCGTTAGCCGCTGTGTTGGTTAAAACACCGCGTATCAAAACCGCGTCACCTACCGCGAGTCCGTGGACAGCGGAAGTCGTCACGTTGATCGTTGCAGGATCCACAGCGTCAGTATTCGCAGAAATAGCGACACGCGCGGGATCGCCCGCGCTGGTCAAAGTGCCGGCTGTTCCCGCACCAAGGGCGCTGCTTCCGTCCGTAAAATCAACCACATAATATTTGATTTTGACATGCTGAAGAGCCGTGGTGCCGGCATAGCCGCGCCGGAAAGTTGCGGTCGTGGTATTGGTCAATTTTCCGCTGACAAAAATGCGGATATCCTCACCGGCAAAACCTGTGCCGTACATGGGGTAATAAAAAAGAAGCGCGCTGTTCACGTTTGAAAGCGCCGGGCTGAACGCGCCTGAGTTGGTGCCGCAATTCGTGGTGCCGCCGTCCGGATCCGCGCCGTCATTGGTCACGGTTTGGGTTCCCGCGGCAGCGGGAACGCGCAGACAGACATCGCCTTTATAGACATTGGCATCGGTCGTAAACTCAATAATCTGCCACACGATAGCCAGGGTTTTATTCGCTGACGCAGACGCACTCTCAAGTCTTTCCAGATCAAGAGTGATCGTACCGGCGTTGTCTGTCAGCGTAGGCTGAAGAAAAAACTGATGGGTTTCCGCGTAACGGACCGTGTTATTGGCGCCCTGCGGTGTGCGGACCATCAGGATAGGAACAGCCTTGGTTACATCCAGCCCCGGAGACAGCGTGGGGACCGTGATGGACTTTGTCAGGACCCCTTTATCAATACTGGAAATACCGGTTTGAACCCGGACGCCGTCGACAAATTCAATGACCTGCCAGGCCACGGAAGCCGTGTTGGTTCCGTCCGCGCCGCCGCGCTCAATCTGAATGGTGTCCTGCCCTGCCAGCTGGGCCACAAAGAAAAGATCGCGGTCATAGGGAGAAACGTTTGAAATCTGACTGTTAATCAGAATGATTGTTTTAGAAGGATCTACGGTCCCGCCGATGGGAACGGCCTGAAGGGTTTCGGCAGCGTCAAAGTTGGCAACGCCGCGGTAGATCTTCTTGACCTGGGCGGCTTCCGCCTGGTTCAAAAACAAAAAAGAAATAGAAATGACAAAAAATCCCGCCCTCAAAAGACGATGGGAGGAATTCAGGCGGCCGGTCACGTTGTAACCTCGCTGTCCGGCTGTTCAAATTCCTCAATTTCTGCAGGCGCCCTGCGGACAAGAGAAATCCCCTGCAGCAAAAATTGTGTCTCGCCTTCTCCGCCTTCATCATAAGTGACAAGGACCTCGTCCCCTTCCTGAATATCCGCGAGGCTGGTGTATTCAACAAGGTAAGTGGACTCGCCGAAAGGCATCCACATTTCTTTTGAAGATTTGGCGGCAGCGTCATTTTCATAAACAACCGCGATGCCCTGGAAATTCTTGGCGCTGATAGTCCCGCGAAGCTGTTTGCGGTTCATGCCTTCAGGGGTTTTGGCGAGACTGCTTGAAATCAGGACCTGCGAAGAAGGGTCCGCCTGTGTTTCAGCAAAAACCCGGGGAGCACCAATCAGGAACAGGGAAACAAGAGCGAGGAAACAAAAAAACCAGAAGGCTGCGTCAGCGGAAGAAACCGCTTTAGCCTGCACACTTTTAAATTTCGGACTTTCAAGGTTGTTGTTTTTCATTTGCGGCAACCTGCCTATCCTTTCGTTGTTAAGGACGCACGGCTTTGCGCCCCCCGGTTACCCGAGGTTTGCCTTTGATCACAAACTGCGATTTCTATTAAAAGTTACCCCACAGCAGGGGGGTTGTCAAGATTGCCTCTTATTTTTATCGGACGATCTTTTTTGTATCTAATTGACACACTATGCTAGGGGCCTACCCTTCCTCCTCAAACTTATATGGAAAATCCTGGGGGCCACCCCCTTTATACTGCCTGTCAACTTCCTCGTAAATAAACGCGGCTATTGTTTCAATGGCCGTGGTCATTTTTTCATAATCCCTGCCACGGGTCATGATTCCAAGCAAATAAGGGTTGTCCGGATGATAGACAATTCCCACGTCATGCAGCTGCTTGACCTCGGTTTCCGGGGAGCCGTACTCTCCAAACTTGTGCGCCACCACAACGTTTTCGGGCACCGAAGCCACAATTCCCTTTCGAAATTCCGTCCGCACCAGGTAGCCCAGCGCCTTTTCAGACATGGCCTCGCTTAAAAAAGTGGCATTGTAGAGAACCCTGAAAGTGCCCACATACGCTTTCAGCGAAATGAAATCTCCCTCTTCCTTGAAACCGGAATAGCCCAGCTGATCATACATTTTTAAAACTCCCGGAACATTCACGTGCCTGATCAAAGTAAGCATTGCATCATTACTGGAATAACAGATCATATTCTCAATCAAAGTTTCAACGGAGTACTTTTCGCCCTTCTTCAGCCCCTGTGAGGAGGGTATATACTGAACATGACTGCTGTCCGTCTCCGCATCAAGCTTTTCATCAAGAAGAGAAGGGTCTTTTTCAGCCTCCTTGAGATAGGCCATCATAATCGGGACCTTCATCAGACTGGCAGGAGCGAATCTTTTTTTCTCATCTATTCCGATCCATACTCCGTCATTAAGCGAGCGGAAATAAACCGCCGCTTCCGTGACACTGCCTTCCTGGACCAGTTTATCGACAAGAGCCTTGAGTTCGGAAGTGAACGGACGAAGAGTCCTGAAGGTATGATATTTTCGAAGTGGATTTATAAGGGATGGCCCGCTTCCCTCCCCGGCGTCCGTTCCGCTGAACGGAGCCAGGCAAAGGACGGAAAGCATCAGGACTGCTTTCAGACGCCGGCGCTGCTTTACC
>CAZIQJ010000168.1:0-5361 GCA_964541285.1 uncultured bacterium
CTTATTCAAATGGAATCAGCGTCACGCATGTCTTTCTTTGTGCCTCGCGGCATCCGCGACAGCCTTGAAAAGCGTATCGAAGCTTTTGACAAGGGGTACCGCCAGAACCTGGGCATCATTGGCCCGGAAGGCGCGGGCAAAAGCCATCTGCTCTCGTCGCTTTTCCGCACGCTCCGCTATCAGCAGCGCTTTCTTCCGGTTTATTTCAACGCCAACTCCCTGGATTTTGACCATTTCGCGGAGTGCTGGATCGGCGCCATGCTTTCCAGCGTGTTCGCAGCCGAAGACCGCAAGCTCCCCGAGGATTTCCAGTCCCTTTTAAGCACGGCCGAGACTCTGGTGCCGGCGACTATCGAAAAAATCCGTCTCTTCAAGAAATTGGCCCGTCGGGAAAGAGGGGCGCATGCTCTCAAGGAGCTTTTCGCGCTCATGCCTGTCCTTGCGCAGGAGACAGACAAGAAGATCATCCTGATGCTCGACGAGTTTCAGGGGCTTGAGAGCCTTAAGGTCTCTGACCCTTTTGCGCTTCTTGGCAAGCAGATCATGATCGACAAGAACGTGCTTTATATCGCGGCGAGTTCGCGTCCTACCCGCGCCCGCGAAATTTTCAAGGAAAAGCTGACGCTGCTGTTTGGTAATTTTGAAGTTCTTGAAATCAAGACCTTCAATTTTGAGGAAAGCCTGATGTTCCTGGAGAGCCGCCTTCCTCTGGCTGATTTCACGGCCGCGCAGAAGCGTTTTATGATCCGCATGACAGACGGCCATCCTCTTTATCTGGAAATGCTGCTGGATCGTATGGAGCGCTTTCTTCTGCAGGCCAGGGTTCCCGGGGATGTCAGCAAGACGCCTGTGGCTGCTGATCTTTTTCTCAAAGCGTTTCACGAAGAGCTTTATGACTCCAAGGGCCGTATCGCGCTGCTGTTTGAGAAGCGCATTCAGGAACTCCGCCATCTCAGCAAGGATTTTTCTCCGTACATCCGCACACTCTTTGCCCTCAGCGACGGCCGCCGCAGGGTCCTGAGCACCGCTACTTATATTGAACGCAAGATCCTGGAAACAAAAAAAATCCTTCAGCGTCTTGTTCAGGAAGATATTGTTTCCCGTCACGGCGCTTTTTACACGCTGGATGATCCTTTGTTCCGTTTCTGGTTGAAGCATGTTTACCAGGCCGCCGGCCATGTCTACATGCCTGAAGCTCTGGAGCCCAGTCTTCATCTCGGAGCCAGTCTTCGCCAGGAATTTGAAAAAAGCGAAAGTGACGAGAGGGCGGACATTACCTCGCGCGTGGACGGGCTGTTCCGTCAGTTCCGTAACGATGTTCTTGAGATGGGGGAGAAAAAGGTGCTTTGCCCGCAGTTTTCGGAGATTGCCTTCAAGCCCACCAACGGCCGGGTTTTTCCGGTCTTCGCCAAAAGCTCGCGGGTCCGCTGGCTGTGCCAGATTGCCCGGCAGAATGTCCGGGAAGAGGACGTGGCTTCTTTTCTTGAGGATGCCCGCAAATTCCGCAACAACCTGCACCGCAGGATCCTGATCGCCTTGGGCGGGATTGACCAGAATGCCAAGCTCATGGCCCAGCAGGCCCATATCCAGCTCTGGACCCTTCGCGATTTTAATGCCTTGCTCGATCTCTATGATTTGCCTAAAATGATACCTTTAGCTTCACAGGAGGAAGATGCAGCGGCTCTGGGCGCCTTGGCGCAAAGTTTATATTCGGCCTGATTCGAAAACCAAGAAAAACACCTGTCTTTTCTGCGCCCTCCGGCTCTCCAAAAACGACGCTTCCAATTACATCCTGAAACGTACCCGGCATAATTACGCCATCCTCAATCTTTACCCCTACAACAACGGCCATGTTTTGATCGTGCCCAACCGGCATGTGTCTTCGGTAGAAACCCTGAATAGTGAAGAAAAGCTCGACTGGCTGAAGCTTTATGAAGAAGTCCAGGCCGCTATTCTCAAGACCGTGAATCCCCACGGTTTTAACGTGGGGCTCAACCTTGGCCGCGCGGCAGGCGCCGGGATTCCCGACCACCTGCATCTGCATATTGTTCCGCGATGGAGCGGAGACTCCAATTTCATGCCGGTGGTGGCCCGGACAAAAGTCATCTCCGAGTCACTGGATTCCTGCTACAGGCTGCTGAAAAAAGCCATGGGTGCGGGGAAGGGCAAAAAAAAGTGAAAGTCACGCGGGAGAAGTTCCAGAAGTTTGAGGATGAAATGCTGGCGCCTTACGCCGTCAAGAGTTCTCAGTCCCGCGGCCGGCAGTACCCGGAAAAAGAACATGACTTCCGCACGCCCTTTCAGCGCGACCGTGACCGGATCATTCACAGCACCGCTTTCCGCAGAATGGAGTACAAGACCCAGGTCTTTGTAAACCATGAAGGCGACCATTACCGCACCCGTTTGACCCACACGCTTGAGACCTGCCAGGTGGCGCGTTCCATCAGCCGTGCGCTGGCTCTTAATGAAGACCTGTCGGAAGCGACCGCCCTGGCGCATGACATCGGGCACGGTCCGTTCGGCCACGCCGGGGAATGGGCGCTGCAGGAACTCATGAAAGACCACGGCGGTTTTGAGCACAATGTTCATACGCTTCGCATCGTGGAGAAGCTGGAAGAAAGCTACGCGGATTTTCCCGGCCTTAACCTGACTTTTGAGACCCGCGAAGGCCTGAAGAAGCATCCGGAAAATTTTTACAGGGAACGGAGCGCCCGTTTTCGATCCATTGAAGCAGAAGTGGTGGATATGTCGGATGAAATCGCCTACAACAGCCATGACCTTGATGACGGTTTGCGTTCGGAGCTGATTCATGAAGAACAGGTCGCAGAGCTGAAGCTCTGGCAGGATGCCAGCCGTTATGTTTCAAAAAAATATTCGGACATACCGCCTTTTCAGAAAAAGCGCCTGATCATACGCCTGATTATCAACCGTCTGGCAACGGACCTGGTTGAAACGACCGAGGCGCGCATCCACAAATTTAAAATCCGCACGCTCAAGGACGTTCAGAAAGTTCCGGTTCCTGTTGTCTCTCTTTCCGAAGGCATGAAAAAGCAGCTGGGAGAGGTCAAAAATTTCCTTCATAAAAATCTCTATATGCATTACCGCGTAATCCGCATGACCGACAAGGGGCAGCGGTTCCTGAAAGCGCTTTTCGGGCTTTACGTGCAGAAGCCGGCAGCGCTTCCTCCCGATGTTATTCGAAGAAGCGGGCGTGACGGACTTCACCGCGCGTTGTGCGATTACCTTGCGGGGATGACCGACCGTTTCGCTCTGGATGAGTACAAACGGATCTTTGAGCCTTATGAGCGCGTCTAATAAATCCCTTACTCTGAAAACAAAACACAAGCCGGGCGTCCTCGAGCGTTTTCTTTTTTCTACCCCGGTCTGGCAGGAAGGTTTCAAGTCTTTCTATAAAATCCTGGGCAAACCCACGGGCTGGGTCTATGTGGTCCGGGACGATGGGGAAGATGTTCTGATGCGTCTGGACCGCAAGGGAGCATGCGCCCTCCCGCACAGCGTCGACAATCTTTCTCAGAGCGTCGAGGCCTTTCATTATAAATACGGCGGGCAGATCAGCCGGAACGACGAGGTTATTGACCGCCTTCCGGGTTTTTACCGTGACGTCGCGGGCAAGAGCGGGGTTATTTTTCCCATGAAGCACATGGGCAAACTCAAGGCCCTTCTTTTTTTGAATGCTTTTTCAAGGCCGGACCGCGCCATCCGTGAATTTCTGGAACCTTTTCAGTCGTTCCTTCTGACCAGCATCGAACTGGCGTACAAAACTTTTGAGCTGAATAATTTTTATGAAACCGTGCATCCGCGCGCGCTGGCGCTTTCGACCATGCATTCCGTACACCGTGTCATCAGTTCCTCTCTCCGGCTGAACGAATTGCTTCCCCGCATTGGGCGGTTGAGTGCGCAGGTGCTGAAGGCCAAAGGGTGCGCCATCATGCTTTTTGATTCAAAGCGTGAGTTCCTTCTTCCTTATTTTTCGTTCGGAGATAATCCGAAATTTGTTTACACCAACAAGCTCAAGCTGGGGAAGGGGATTTCCGGCCGCATTGCCAAGACCGGAGAGTTTCATCTGACGCGCAAGTCCATTGGCGTTCCTTTTATTGAGGACGATGTGGTGGGCGTGCTGGTGCTCTGGGACAAGACCGACCATCAGCCTTTTACCAAGACCGATCTCGAGATTCTGAAATCGCTTTCCGAACAGGCTGTCGTAGCTATCAAGAATGCCCAGCTTTATGAAGAAACCGAAGAGCTGACGCTTGGAAGCATCAAGACCATCAACGACCTGCTGGAGCTGAATTTTGAAGGTGAACGCCGGCAGCTGCCGGTTTTTGGTGAAATTATCATGGAAGTTGGCAAGGAAATGGAGCTCTCCAGCCGCGAGCTGACCCACTTGAGCCGCGCCATCCTGCTTCTGGACGCGGGCACGCTGACGCTGTCGAAAAAAGTCTGGCAGAAAAAAGGCCGTCTGACGGAAGCGGAGTATGAGGAGATCAAGAGGATTCCTCTGCAGGGCGCGGTACTTTTGAGGTCCATCAGCTCACTCAAACCGGTCATTCCCGTCATTCTTCACCACCGCGAACGTTATGACGGAAAGGGGTATCCGCAAGGCTTGAAAGGCGCGGAAATCCCCATTGGCGCACGAATTGTTTCTGTGGTAGACTCGTTCATCGCGATGATTTCGGAGCGCGCTTACCGCAAATCCATGTCGGTGGAACAGGCGGTTTCCGAAATTGAGGCAAACCGGTCAACGCAGTTTGATCCGGCAGTCGTAGACAGTTTTCTCCGGGTCATCCGCCGGAAAGAGATTATCGAAAAACTTCAGGCGCTTTCAAAACAGCGCCTGGCGAAAGGGTAGGGACCATGCAGGCCGCCATGGAAATCCGTGTGGTGGAAACCAGACTTCGCAGAATCCGCATTGAACAACCGGAATCCCTCAGGCGGCCTTCCGCCAAAGATTCCGGCTTTCCTGTTTTTCAGGGTATGCTGGCCGTTTCGTTTCTTTCTTCAATCGTTTCGCTTTCAATACTTTTCCACATTTTCAATTCCTTAAAAGGGTTTTAGTACCGGGAGGACAGTTTATGCTGCGCGGCGGAAAAAAATGGCTTGGACTTTTAATTATTGCTCTTGCGGTTTCAGGATGCGGCAAGACTTCAGACCTTGAACGCGTTAATCAGGAACAGTCCCAGACGATCAAGGGCCTGAACAAGGAAATCGCGCGCCTGAACGCTGAGCTTGAAGAACTGATCAAGTCCCGTGAGGACCTGGCCCGTGCCAAGTCGGACCTTGAGAAGCAGCTGAGCGGTGAACTGGCTTCCGGCAACCTGACGCTTTCCATGCAGGAGCGCG
>CAZIQJ010000169.1:0-271 GCA_964541285.1 uncultured bacterium
CGAACCCTCGTAATTGCCTTGGCAAGGCAACGCATTACCACTATGCTACACTCGCGCGTTTTCGGGGACACTTAAGCCCTGAAAGCCGTATAGTTTAGGGAAAGAGGCGGGTTTTGTCAATCCTGTCGAATAGCCTTAAATAAGGCACAACCCCTTTAAATACCATGGGTTGTAAAAAGGGCTCAAAGATTGTGGGAATAAGCCTCAGTTTTATAAAAGTTTTTCGGGGAATCGCCCCTCAAAGGAACCGCCGCCTTCCCCAAAAAAAATA
>CAZIQJ010000169.1:371-5333 GCA_964541285.1 uncultured bacterium
TTCCTCTAATCCGTGAAGGCTGTTCGAAAAAACTAATGATTCGTGCGGCTAGAGGACGGGCGCCCTCGCACCCGTCATTGCGCTCGGGCTTGAAGCCCTTCGCTTCAGGAGCTTGATATGGAAAGCCAGGCCTTTCAAAAGGCCTGGCACTCAACCCGGAACTTCGTTCCGGGTTCAACTCCCGGCCGCCTGCCCCAAAAAAAATATTCCTCTAATCCGTGAAGGCTGTTCGAAAAAACTAATGATTCGTGCGGCTAGAGGGAGTTGAACCCCCACCCCTTGCGGGACAGGATCCTAAGTCCTGCGCGTCTGCCAGTTTCGCCATAGCCGCTTGCTCAAAAAAACTAGCGCGCCTTGCCCGCCGTTTCCTGAGACAGGACTTTTCCATCCGCTGAAGTCTGCGTCACCGTACGCGTACCGTCGGAATTCTGATAGGAAGAAACCGTGTTCCCGCTTGAAAGGTCGCGCAGAGACGCTCCGGCCGGCTGATTTTGCGGGGCCCGGTGCGTTAAAATAACGGCGCCGTTTGCGGAAGCCTCACTCACAACGCGGCCGCCTTCAGGACTGCTGTAAGAAGATGTGGTCACGCCCGTGGCGGGATTAAACGAGCTGGCGCCGACAGGCTCCTTCCCCTTGCCGCGGACTTCTGAAGAAATAATTTTGCCGCTGGCGTCTGTTTTGACCACCGTGCGCGAGCCGTCGTCATTACGGGTGGAAGTCGTGGTGACTCCAGTCGAGGCATCATAAGAACTCGCGCCCGCCGCGCCATTAGGATTCCGGACCGTTGATGAAATCACTTTTCCCTGCGCGTCCTTCTGCGTGACCTTCCACTGGCCATTCACAATCTGAACAGAGCTGGTGACTCCGGTCTGCGGATCGGTGGAGCTTCCGCCCGCGGGCTCATTGCCGCGGCGCTCAGTTGAGAGAACTTTTCCCTCCGCATCCCTTGTCGTGACCGTGCGGGTGCCGTCGCCTTCCGGATACACTGAAGTCGTCACGCCCGTTTCAGAATCCGTGGCTTCGCCCTCCAGCATCGGCTCCATTTCCACTTCTCCGTTCGGATTGATACGGATAAAAGTACTGCTGCCGGCCTCAATCGTTTTGGCTTCCTTCATTACCGGAAGCCCAGGAAAATTTTTGGAAGATAACTGAGCCCCGGCACGGTCGGTCTCCACCACGGTGTAGGAGCCGTCGGCGTTTTTATACGTGGATGTGGTCTTGCCTTCCATGTCCGTTGAGCTGGCAAGCGGTTTTCCAAAAACAGCGCCGGAATCCGTGAACGAAGGAATCTGCGGATTGGGAGCGGGCGAAGGAGACGGCGAAGCCCCGCCGCCTTCCTGGATCTGCTTGACAATGCTGTCGAGCGAATCCGTCAGGCCCGCGAACGCGGCGGCTGAAGAAAACAGAAAAATAAAAGCAAAAAGGAAAAGGTGTTTTTTTCTCATCGAGTTACCCCACACTTCCATCGGCCCGGACTTCGGCCAGGTTGCAGTAATAAGAACCGTGCGTTGAAAGAATTTTAACTTTGAAATATTTGGCGCGCGCCGGTTTTTCGAGAACATATTCCTGATAAGGATTCCCGGCAAAAACCATGTTGGTTGTTTCAAAACTTCCAACGGGGGTATAGGGCCCGGTCGGTGAAGTTTCAGAAACAGAAAACTCGATCCCCTTGCAGTTGTAGGTGGACTGTTCAAAAACAGGAACCGCGATTTTTTTGATGACCGCGGTCTTCCCGCCCTGAAAGCCGAAAATCGCCTCCTGCTCCGGCTGCATGCCCGCGACCTGCCCGGGCTGGTCGCCCTTGCCGTCAATCAGGGCAGCGAAGTCCGTTTTGGCGCCCGCGATAAACTGCCCGCCGTTCTCAGCCGCCAGCACATTGAATTCACGAACAGGCAGGCTTTTGAGCGCGGCTGAAAATTCTTCATCGCTCAAATATTTTCCGTAGGCCTTCCACTCGTAACTGTAAGGCCCGTCTCCTCCGTCAAACCTGCGGCCGATCACAACCTTGAGATAACGCACAGGCTGGGGCGGATCAATTTTGACTTCCTGATAAACATTGCCGAATACCACCGTGTTTTGGAGCCTGAAGTCCGCGAGAGGAACAAAACCGCTGTCCGGTTTTTCAAGCGAGCCCATCAAGGTCAGCTGCGCCACGTTCCAGTTCGCAGCCTTGAAAATGGGCGCGGCGAATCGTTCAAGCAAAACAGGCTGCTTGAACGCGAAAACAACTTCATGCCCCGTACTCAGGCCGGTTTCCTCTTCCTGGCCGTCAATCATTTTCGCGATTTCCTGGCTGCTGGAAGAAATGATGACCGTGCCCGCAGAAGCGGCCAGCAGATTTTCGCCTCCCGCGCGCTGAATGGTCAAAAGCCTGGATTCCTCCGCGACTTCCTGCAGGGATTTCTGAAGTTCGCTGGCGTCTCTGGCTTCACGGTAAGTTCCGCTGGTCATTTCCGCGAGTTTTTTCAGCTGCCCTTTGGCCGCTTCAGAAGCGTCAAAGCCGATGGCGTGAATGGTGAATTGAATGCCCTGCGCTTTCAGCGCTTCAATGACCTGGAGAGGGTCCTTGCCGCAGGTCTCTTCCCCGTCGCTCAAAAGAATAATGGTTTTTTTGATGTCCGGTGCCGCGGAAAAATCTTTTCCCGCCTGTTCCAGGGAATAGCCCAGCGCGGTCATGCCGTAAGACTGGATACTGAGCACGCTGGCCACCATCTGGTCTTTTTGAAACGGTCCAATCGGATTGACCAGCTGGGAGTCGGTGCAGGACTCACGGATATTTTCACGCACAGGCGTTTTTCCGAAAATGCGCAGGCCCACGCGCGAATCAGAACTTATCTGGCCCGCAATGGTGGTCAAAGCCTGCTTGGCGACATCCAGCTTTTTGACGCCTCCGTTGGCGTCATTCATGCTGCTGGAAGCGTCAAAAACAATTTCGATTTCAGAGGGATTCTGCGCGCGCGCGGAAGAAATAAAAAGGGTAAGGGACAAAAGAAAGAAAAGGGCCGCGTTTCTCTTGAACATGAAGGATCTCCTCAAGGTTAAGACCGGAAGGAATTTTATCACTTGGGCTGTCTGAAGGGTATGGGAAAAAAGGGCCCGGTCTTTAAGACCGGGGCCGTGCCTGGCGTTGGGAGATCACGTTTTAAGAAATGGTGCGCCGAGTAGGGATCGAACCTACGACCCAGTGATTAAGAGTCACTTGCTCTACCAGCTGAGCTATCGGCGCCCGTAAAGGTAAGGGAACGGGGATTGTACTCGATACCGGGGAGGTTTACAAGTCAGACCTGGGTCTTGTAAATCTCGCGTATTCCGCGGACCATCTCCTGGTACTCCCTGGCCTTGACCTCCAGGCTCCGGCCCTGAGTGGGGAGTTTCCTGAAGTTTTCCTGCAGCATGCGGGCGCGCTCACGCGTCAGCGGCCGGGATTGATAATAATCGAAAAAATAAGGCTGCACTTCCCTCCCGGCATCCGCAAACCGGTAAAACATATCGATCATGCCTTGAGGATCATAGCCCGCAGCTGTCATATAATTCATGGCCAGCGTGTCCGCCTCCTCAAGCCTCTGGTCCGGAGTCAGCGACTGCGGCTCGGACATGTGGTCAATGGCCGCAAGGCCGATCATGGCCAGCACGCCCAGTTGGCCGAATGCGGGAGCAATGGCCGCGCCGGTCTGCGTCAGCCGCTGAAGCATTTTGTTTGTGCTGGAAAGTCTCGGGTCTTTGCGCTGAAGCTGTCCGATCTCATGGCCAAGGACCGCGGCCAGTTCCGCCTCGTTCTGCAAAAAACCGATCATGGCGGTGGTCACGTAAATATGCCCGCCGGGCGCGGAGGTCGCGTAAATTTTTTCGTTATACAGAATCGTAAACTGGTACGGAAGCTCCTGCCTTTGGGCGTGGGCAGTCAGCGAGTACCCGATTCTATTGATATAGTTCACGGCCCGGGGCTCCGTGTAAGGATAAAAAGATTCCAGAATTTTCTGGTGGATCTGCCCGCCCACCTGAACTTCTTCTGCGGCTTCACGGCCGTAGCCTGAGGGAGGCGCGGAAGGAGCGGCATCCAGCCGGTTCCCGGCCGGCTTTGAAGCACAGCCGGAAAGAACCAGCGCCAGAAAAAGGCAGATGATTTTTTTCACGGAGAAATTCTAATCCGTCCGCCGCGCTTCGTCTACAAGGTGTTTCAGGCCGCCGCGGGAATCACTTGGCCCTTTTTCATGACAAAATTCCACTTCCAGATAGCGTAAAGTGCCGGGTAAATCAAAAGCTCCAGCAGGAACGAGGTCGCAAGTCCGCCCACCATGGGCGCGGCAATACGCTTCATCATGTCCGCGCCTGCGCCGTGCGACCACATGATCGGAAGCAGCCCCATGAAAGCGGCCATGACCGTCATCATTTTGGGGCGCACGCGCTTGACCGCGCCATGAATAATGGCTTCGGTCAGGTCGTTAAAATCCCGCATCTTTCCTTTTTTCACGCTGTCTTCATAAGACAGGTCCAGAAAAAGAAGCATGAAGACCCCCGTTTCGGCGTCCAGCCCCATGAGCGCGATCATGCCGACCCATACCGCGATGGAAATATTGTAGCCCAGTATGTGAAGGAGCCACACCGCGCCGATCAGCGAAAACGGAACGGCCGTCAGGATAATGCCTGTCTTGACCGCGGACTTGGTGTTCAGATACAGAAGCACCGCAATGATAAAAAACGTCAGCGGAATGACAGCCTTGAGACGAGAGCGCACCCTCTGCATGTTCTCATACTGCCCGCTCCACACCAGGAGATAACCTTTGGGCAGTTCGAGTTTTTCATGCACGATTTTTTTAGCGTCGCGGACATAACTTCCCACGTCCCGGCCCGCGATGTCCACATAGACATAGCCTGCCAGCATGCCGTTCTCGTTGCGGATCATGGAAGGCCCTTCCACCAGCCGGAAATCCGCCAGCTCGGAAAGCGGGACCTGGAGGTCTC
>CAZIQJ010000170.1:0-4658 GCA_964541285.1 uncultured bacterium
GAAGAATACGCGGCCGCGAATTTCAACGAAGACGAATTCAGCGCGCAGTTTGAAGCCACGGAGCGCCCTGATTTTGATGAGCCTTCCTGGGTCGCTGCGTTTTCAACAACTCCCAGACTTACGGACCCCGCGGATCCGTTGTCTCCCATGATCACGCGTGCGCCCACGGCGCCGGAAATTGCCGCCGCACGAAACGCAGCGCCTAAAATCCGCCGCAGGCCCAATGCCGCTGAAATTGACGCCGCGCGCGAGGCCAAGGCCAAGGAAATTTACTTTGGCAACTCCGGCGTTGCGATGACGACACAGGCCGCGACCCGCAAGACCCCCGCGGGCGCTGCTCACAGCTCTCTTTTCATGGGCGGCCCCAACAAGGCTTTTATGGACCGCGTGCTTGCCATCGGTAAGTCTGACAAACCTTTTGTGAATTTCAGTGTCCGCGACCTGGACAACCAGTCGCCCGCGCTGCCCGTGGCCGCGCTTCAGGACCAGCTGATTCATCTGATCAAGAAATATCCGTGGGATGACTACAAGCCCAAAGCCCTCCGCCTGCTGAAGAAGGTCAACAAGGTCATGGAGCTGATTGCCAAGGCCCAGGCGCTTGGCAGAAGCACCGGGGAAGACATCAACCAGCACCATTCGAAAATCTCAAACCGCCGTCTGGCGAAGCTGGTGGAGCAGATCAACAGGCTCAAGGGCGGACGCACGGAAAGAATCGAAGACTGGCCCGGCGGCTACATGCGCCTCGCTCATGCCAAGGGCGCGGCCAATCCCTTTGTCGGTCTGATCCAGGGCCGTCTGACCATTTACAACGCCGGAGAAACGCTCTACAACTTCCAGGAACTTATTTCCCGCGAACTTCTCAGCCCTCAGCAGCAGGCCATGAACGACATCCTGGGCCGTTTCAGCTTCTTCGGAAAAAATACCTACATGGACTCGGTCCTGTACATGCACTTTGTTATTTTCCATGAAAAACTGTTCCTGGAAAACCTGAGCCATGACCACTTTGAAGCGCCGTGGATTCACGCGGTTTATGACGAGAGCGTCATCATGACGGAAGGTGCCGTAGGAAACCAGGCTTCCAAGTTCCCGCAGGAAATCCGCTGGTTCATCGGCGACCACCGTAACACGGCCACACACCATCCGGCGCTGGTCGGGGGATTCAACGAAGTTTTCCGCTCCATGTACTTTGTTTATAAAGAAATGGAAGCCCAGGGAGAAATGCCCGGAGAATTGATCAAGGCGGAGAATCTTTTGCGCGACTCTGCGGACCTGGTCGGGTCCGGAACTCCTCTTGCCGGGCGGCCCAGCCTGTTCGGAAGAAGACTGAGCTCTTCCTCAGCCGCGCTTAACGAGCTTGAAGAACGCGCCCACAACCTGAAGCTGTGGAAGTTTAAAGAGCTTTTCATGGCCCAGCTCAAAAAACTCATGCCCGCGGAACTGGCAAAACTCGAAGAAGCGCTTACAGGGACCGTGGATCCGGCCCTTGAAGCCCTGGTTCGCGGCAAAGTTAAAAATGCTGCGGGCGCGGAAGAAAACGTCAAGGACGGTGACCTGAAAACACTGCTCGCCGGTGATCCGGCCGACCTGACCGGGACCAAGAAGGGGCATATTTCACGCATCATTGAAATGATTGAATCCGCCAATGCCACGGCCGTTGCCGCGGGAGGCAAGCCCCTGGTTGACGAGAAGGTGATTGGGAACCTGCTGGAAGTCAAAGCGATTCTGGAAGAACTCAACCTTGGACTGTCCATGGTTGAAAAACCCAAGGATCTTCCTACTTTCCACGACAATGAAGAATATTCCGTCGCGGCCAACTTCCTGGTCCATCTTGCGCTGGCCGGTCCGATCTCTGAGTTTTTCTTCTTCCTTTATATCGTAGTCCGTATTTTCGCCAGCCCGGTTCCCTTGTCCGTTGAACAGGCCTTGTCTTTCATGGCGTTCCTTTATATCAGCTCCACGCTGGGCGTGCTGGTCGGTTCTTCCAAACTTCCGCGCCCCATCCGGTACCTGTTCATTATTCCGGTCTACATCCTGCGGTCCATTGTGACGGTGGCCAAGGGAATCCTGCAGCCCTGGAAGACCGGCTTCTTCAGAATCGTAATCGCCATCACTCCGGTTCAGTCCTGGCGCGAAAGCCTTGAAGTTTACGCCATGGAACCCGAGATTCCGTTTTCATGGTATTGGCGCCATATTCTTAATGCCACGATCATGCTTCCCGCATTCGCGGTCCTCATGGTGGTGGAACTTGTGACACGCACACCCGAACTCTTGAAAAACGTGGTCCTGGGTCTGTACCGGCAATTAGGCGGCTATCTCGGAGAAATCACCAAAATCGCGACCTGGAAGCCGCAGGACATTGTGGACAAACGTTATAAAAACGTTCCCATGTGGGAAATTTATAAACAGGGCTGGCAGGCTCCCGTGTTTTTCTTTTTCCTTATGACCTATGTCTGGCTGACCTACGCGTTCTTCGGCACTTACTTTGAAGCGTGGACTCTTGCCGTGGCCACGATTTTCTTCTCGCTGACACACGGAGCGGCCATTGACTACATCAACTCCAAAAAGCTGACCAAGACATTCCCGTTCGGCTGGATTGTCACGCTGGCTATCCGCCTGAACTCGCCTCCGGGCCTCGCGCTGCAGGAACCCGAGGAAATTGATGAGTCCGCGCCGGACAATCGCAGCGTCGGCGAACGCCTGAAAAGCATTCTGGATTCATTCCGTGATGATGAAGGCATTGAAACTCCCATTGACCAGCTGAACGTACCTGAAGTCGGAGACCGTCTGCGCAAACAGGCTTTTGAAAAACGTCATCCTATCCTTTCGGGGATCATGTCGTACTCGCGCATTATTCTCGGGACCCTTATTTTCGCGGCCATGGCTTCGCTGCGCATCACCGGTTTTGTGCCTAACCAGATTAATGAAATGGTCAGCGTCGCCATGCTTTTCGGCTTCACCCTGGCGGTCCTGCCCACATTCCTGAAAGTCGTGGAAGAAGTGGGCGCGCTTCACTTACCCACGAAAACTTTTAACCTGGTGCGCATCGGGCTTTTTGTCCTGTTCCTGTCACTTTTCATTAATATCCCGAGCGTGGCCCGCTATGTGGCCAACTCATCCACGCGCACGGCCATGGCGCTTGAAGACCGCAACCTGCGTGAAACCAAAATTGAAGCCGGGTGGCTGTTCTCCCTGACTTCCAGCAAGACCTGGTTCCCTGGAAAAGGGGAGCCTACGCCGGATGAAATCCGCCGCGAACAGGAACGCCGCTATGACCTGCGCCCTGAAAATGGCGACGAAATCGCGGACCCGGACCGCCTGGAAGAGCTTCGCAAACGCGCGCCGGACCTTGTTCCTCCTTCCAAACGCAGCGAAATGCGCGCGGCCAGCATGCAGGTCATTGGAAAAGCTTCGGAAGATACGGGTGACAATAACTCCATTCTGGCGCGGATTGAAAAAGCCGGCACCCGCAATGCCTCGGAAATCAGGCGGTATGACGATGCGATTAATCGAATTCGCGACTATTTCCGGGATGAACCCGTGGTTCTCGGCGCGCTGACCAGCGCTGACCTGGAAGTCCTGAATCCTGCCGCGGATGAAGTCCGCCGCGGACCTGCGGCCATGGTCTGGTACGAATCTCCTGACAAAATGGCGTTTGCCGTCGCCTACACCCGTGAAGGGCGCCGCCGGATTGTTTTGAGCGAGGCGGCCTGGGACCGCATTGCCCAGGGCAATATTCCGGTTGAAATGCTTGCCATGCTCTTCCTGACCCTGCTGAAAGTTAAAAAGGAAGAGGCTCCGGCCAATGGAAAATTCTCGGATAACATCGAAGTTTTTCGCCAGCTTGCGCCTCTTTTCGTACCTCCGACTCCCGGCATTGGGGAGTTCTTCGGCTTGATCATGAATGAAATCGCGGACACCCGCGGTCTGAACCTCCGCACCCCGGCAGACCGCCGAACTGCTATCGAAACCTTTATCGCGATCGGAACCAACAAGCCGCTGCCTGCGGGCGTCAATATTTCAGACTCGCTCCTGCTCAACAGCCTGAAGACTAAAAGCGTTCCCACTCTGGATGAGTGGGCGCGGAGCCGTACCGCGGTTGCGGATGCGAACATAGACCAGGCCCAGCGCATGTTTGAGCTGGAAATGAGCGAAGCTTACAGCCGGGTCACGGCCGCGAATTACGAACCGTACCGAATGGCCTTCCGGGCGTTCTACGATCTCTACAAGAAAATGGTCCAGGACCGCATCAGTCTGCGCGTGTTTAACGAAGGCGGCATCGCGGCCGAAGAGGTCAAGGAAGAGTCCCGGGAAGAAAAGCTCCGCCGCTTTGCCCGTATCATGCGTGATCTTCTGAACCGTCTCCGCGGTCAGGGAGTTCTCACCCTGCAAGTCCAGTCTGTCTTCCACGTCCTGATGCTCGAACTCCTGATCGGGGCCAATGAGCGCGTGGATTCAGCGGCTCTTGCCCCCTATGCGGAAACACTCCGCGATCTGGCGGAGAAAAACCCTGTGGCGGTCCTTGAAATGCTGCGCGAATATTTCCGCGAACGCGTTCAGGGAGCGCGGCGCGCCGGCGTTCGCGACCCTGAGTTTGACACTATTTTCACGCTTCCCAGCGGGGAACCGATTTTCAGCGATCCCGCCATGATGGAAGTGCT
>CAZIQJ010000170.1:4668-5294 GCA_964541285.1 uncultured bacterium
TTCTTCGCACGCGTACATCATGCAGCTGATGGACAACTACATGACTGCTTTCCCTCGTCCGGCCGGCACGTCGTTCAGGATTCTGGTCATTGGCACGGGTTCCGGCATTCTGACCGGACAGATTCTGGAAAAATACGGCAAGGACGTCGAGGTCATCGAGTCAGACCTTGAAACCGACCTTCTCGGAACCAATTATCTGAACCGCATGCTTGACCGCCACAATGGCCAGGTACGCGTGGTTCCTTATAACGCAGGGGACCTGCTCGCCGATGTTCCCCGCGAGAAGAGCTATCACTCAGTTGATATGGTCATTTCTCTGGGAGCGCTGCGCTACTGGGGCGGACCTGTCGGCGCGCAAACTGCGGAATCCATTAACTGGGTTCTTGCACCCAACGGCGTTTCCCTTATCGGCGATGTTCCGGACGATTCCGAGCGTCCGTTGATTGACGGCTTTGCGCGCAAGATGATGCAGGCTGGTCATTTCACGCAGGCCGCGGCTTCCGAAGCGCCTAAAGTCGCGCGTCTCACAACTTTCTATAATTTCCGTACCCAGGCCGGTAAAAACCGCAACACAGGCCCTCTGAACCAGCTTTTTGCCGACCTTGTGGACCGTGTCGCCGCCCTGA
>CAZIQJ010000171.1:0-5264 GCA_964541285.1 uncultured bacterium
GCAAGCATGAGCATGCGCTGGAATTTTAAAACGGTTTTTAAACGAAGGGGAAAATAATGAACAAATATTTAACGGTTGTGGCCAAGTTCAAGGCAAAAGCGGGGAAGGAAGACCTGCTTCAGGAGACGCTGATGGCGCTGGTTAAACCCACGCACGGGGAAGAGGGCTGCGTGAATTATGACCTGCACCGCTCAACCGAAGACCCGGGCGTTTTTGTTTTTCACGAAAACTGGACAAGCGAAGATTTGCTGAACCAGCACCTGAGAAGCCCGCACGTGCGCAAAATGATCGCGGCTTCCAAAGACCTGGTGGACGGCAAAATTGAAATCTACAAACTGAAAAAGATCAGCTGACCAGGACCTGCCGCTCTCCCGGATTCTGCTGGCCGTTGTTTTGTCCGTTCTGATTCTGTCTGCGCTGCCCCATGCCTCTGCGGCCGCCGGGGCGCTGCGGTTTTCCCTGCTGATAACCGCCCTGGTTTGAGTTTTGTCCGCCCTGATTATATTCCGGCGGAGGCGGGGGAGGATAATTCCCGCTGTCTTCATAATTCTGCTGGCCTGAATCATTGCCGTAATTTTGCTCGCCGCCCTGCTGTTGAAAATCCGGAGGCGGAGGGCCTTTCGGACCTTCATTGTCCTGACCGCCATTGAAATTTTCGGGAGGCGCGCCCTGGCCGTCAAAACCCTGGGGCGGAGGAGGAAATCCCTGCCCGCCTTCCATGCCTTGCTGGCCGTTAAAATTTTCACCGCCGTTTTCAAAACCCTGATTCATGGGGCCGCCTTGTCCTTCAGGGCCGCCAAAGCCGCGCTGTTCCATTCCCTGCGGACCGTTGCCCGGACCACCCTGGGGTCCGCCAAAACCACGCTGGCCCATGCCACCGCCAGGTCCACCCATCATTTGACCGCCGCCTGGACCGCCTTGAGGGCCGCCAAAACCACGCTGGCCCATGCCGCCGCCGGGCCCGCCCATCATTTGACCGCCGCCCGGACCACCCTGAGGTCCGCCGGGTCCGCGCTGCTGTCCGCCGCCGGGGTTTCCGCCCTGTGGGCCACCGCCGCCAGGATTACGCTGCTGTCCGCCGCCTCCGGGAGGAGGCCCGCCGCCGGGCGGACGTGCGTCCGCAGCAGGTACGCCGTAAGCAACCAGGCTGAGCATGAGTAAGGCCAGAACCGCGCGTTTAAAAGTCATAAATCCTCCCGTGGAATTTTTTGATAAGTGCTTATTGAGAAGTATAACGCCGGCGGATTGATTGACAAGAAAACGGAGAAAATAATTCGAGTAATTAAATCTTTAAAATAACTGATTCTGAGAATAGAAAACGGGGAGGCGGGGCTTTTAAACGGGAAGTTTTATTTTGAGCAGTGAGAAGCTTTGATCTCGCAGTTTTTGCCGCCGGATTTTTTGCATTTGGCAAGCGCCTGCTTTTGCGCGTCGGCCAGAGAATCAGCCCGGCCCCACCCGGTTTTTTTGCCGCCAGCCGCAACCGCGCCGCAGCTGTTGTAAAACCAGACCAGCACTTCGCACTTCTTTCCATATTTGGAACAGAACTTGACCGCGGTTTTTTCCGCGCTCTTCCGGTCTTTCCAGGAATCTGAAAAACCATACGCTCCGTCTTTGGCGCTGTAGGCAATGGCTCCGTAAGATTTTCCGCCGCCATTTCCATCCCGGCAGCGTGTGGAGCAGGTGGCGGTCATGCCGCTGCAGAAGCTTACGTTTTCGTCCGAGCGTGAACTCCAGCAGCCTGCGGCGTCCATGCATTCCATGTAACAGTTGTCCGCGAACGCTGAGGCG
Source organism: uncultured bacterium (assembly GCA_964541285.1). Lineage (GTDB taxonomy): Bacteria > Omnitrophota > Omnitrophia > Omnitrophales > Aquincolibacteriaceae > CAYLPP01. The sequence continues at coordinate 1,792 of CAZIQJ010000171.1, forward strand.
GAGGAAAAAGCCATAAACAGGGCGGTCATGGCGCAGAAGAGAATGTTTTTGCGGGCGTTTGTTTTCATAGCGGAATCTCTGCATTTTACCACAGCCCCTGCGCAATTCCAGCTCCGGGACGATAATCTTGTTGTGTTCCCGCGGCGCCTGTTTTAGAGTTTTTATTCATGAGAAAAGAGGTCTGGCTTGAGATCCCTGATTAAAGCCGTGAAAAAAATCCTGCCTGAAAAATGGCAGGTGGGTCTGAGAGTCTGGTGGCTTTTCGGCTTCCGTTTTTACTGCCCGGTCTGCGGGGGCAGGTTCAGAAGGATGCTGATTTTCGGCGTCAAGCCGCGGCCTGACGCCCAGTGCCCTTCGTGTTTCTCCCTGGAGCGCCACCGCCTGATGTGGCTTTATCTGCAAAACCGGACGGATTTTTTCACGCGCCGCCTGCGGCTTCTTCATGTCGCGCCGGAAGCTGTCTTTGCGCGCATTTTTAAAACCATGCCCAATCTTGATTATGTCAGCGCGGACCTTTTTTCCAGTGATGCCATGGTGAAAATGGACATCATGGACATTCATGAGCCTGACAACAGCTATGATGTGATTTTGTGCTCGCATGTTCTGGAGCATGTCGCGGATGACCGCAAAGCCATGAAAGAGCTGTTCCGGGTGCTGAAGCCGGGAGGATGGGCGATTCTTCAGGTGCCGATGTCCGCTTCTGATAAAACGCTTGAAGATCCTTCTGTGGACACGCCCGAAGCGCGTGAGCGGATTTTTGGCCAGTACGATCATGTCCGGCTTTATGGAAGCGACTACCGCCAGCGTCTGGAAGCGGCGGGGTTCAAGGTCAAGGTAGACCCTTACGTTAAAACCCTGGGTGCGGAAAACGCCCGCCGCCTGGGCCTTTTAATGAATGAAGATATTTATTTTTGTTCCAAGTAAGGTTAAGCTGTTCTCATTCTGGAAACGGATTCTTAAAGCGGGGGGAACTTTATGAGTGAAGTCCGCAATATCGGACCCAAAGGCTGCAGGCGCAGGATCAGGACAGGCAGCGTCATCCTGGGATGCAGCGCTGTTTATCTTGGGATTCTCATGGTCACGCGGCCGAGCGCTTTTTTCTGGCTGCCGGTGCTGGTGTCTACCTTTGTGGGCCTTGTGTACTTTTTGCAGGCGGTTGAGCAGACCTGCATTGTGCTGGCCGCCGAAGGCGTGCAGATCATGGATGACCAGAACCGCGCGAAGATTGCGGACAATGAACTGGCGCGCAAGCTGCGCGTTAAAAGCACGCGGCTCCTGATCAAGGCTGTCATGCTGACGTCCCTTCTTTTGATCTTCTATTTTCTGGTGCCCAAATAATGTCTGACATCAAAGCCCTGACCGAAAAAATCAAAAAATTCGTGAATGAGCGGGACTGGGAGCAGTTTCACAACCCCAAGGACCTGGCTTTGTCCCTCGCGCTTGAGGCCGCGGAAGTGCTGGAACATTTTCAGTGGAAAAACGCCGAGCAGGTGAAAGCGCATGCGGCCGGCTGCAAGGACGAGCTGGCTGACGAACTCGCTGACGTGGCCTGCTATCTTTTCGAGCTTGCCGACAACCTGAAAATCGATCTTTCCGCGGCGGTTGAAAACAAGCTGGTCAAGAACGCGCAGAAGTATCCGGTGGCCAAGTCCAAAGGTAATATCACCAAGTACAACAAACTGTAGTACAATCCAGGCACGCAACATTGGCGGCCGGGTTTTGAATTTCCGGTTTATGAAGTTCCAGAAGGAAGGAGATTCAAATGGGCGCGAAAGACAAGGGCCGTAAAGAAAAGAAAAAGCCGAAAAAGAAAAAGAAATAGTTTTGTTTTAAAGCGGCCGCGGAAACGCGGTCATTGTGATGGAGAGCCATCAGCCTTCCGCTGATGGCTCTTTTATTCTGGGATGACCCCGGAGAAAATAAGGAAACTTAAAATGGCGTTGATCAGTCTGCAGGACATTTCGCTCGCTTACGGCGGCCCGCTTCTTTTTGACCACCTGAGCCTGCACGTGGAAACCGGTGAGCGCGTCGCTTTGCTGGGCCGCAACGGCGTGGGGAAGACCACGCTCATGAAAGTCATGTCCGGCGCGTTGAAAGTGGATGAAGGCGAAGTGGTTTACCAGAAGGGCATCCAGGTCACGCACCTTCCGCAGGAAGTTCCGGTCAATATCACGGGCAATGTTTTTGACGTAGTGCTTTCCGGCCTTGGCGGGCGCGCCAAACTTTTGAGTGATTACCATCACGTCAACCACCGGCTTGCCACGGAGTACAGTGACGCGCTCATGGTGGAGCTGGGAAATCTTCAGGCGGAAATGGACCGGACCAATGCCTGGGAAACCAACACTCAGGTGGAAGATGTCATCGCGCACATGAAGCTGGATCCTGAAAGCCGCTTCGAAAATTTATCCGGCGGACAGAAAAAAAGGGCGCTGCTGGCCAAGGCGCTTGTTTCAAAACCCGAAGTCCTGCTGCTGGACGAACCCACCAACCATCTGGATACGGATTCCATTGACTGGCTGGAAAGTTTTTTAAAAGAGTATCCGGGCACGATTTTTTTTGTGACCCACGACCGTATGTTCATGACGCATCTGGCTACCAAGATCGCGGAACTCGACCGCGGCAGGCTGTGGAGCTGGACCTGCGATTATCCGACCTTTCTTGAACGCAAGCAGGCCGCGCTTGAGATTGAAGCCGCGGAGCGCGCGGAGTTTGACAAAAAACTGGCGCGAGAGGAAGTCTGGATCCGCCAGGGCATCAAGGCGCGCCGCACCCGCAATCAGGGCCGCGTGGTCGCGCTTGAAAAATTGAGGGCCGAGAAAAAAGCCCAGCGCCAGGTCATGGGCAAAGTGCGCATGAAGGCGCAGGAGAGCGGGCGTTCCGGCCAGCTGGTCAGCAAGGTCGAGCATTTGAGCCACACTTACGGCGACAAGGTTTTGATCAAGGATTTTACGGCTGAAATCATGGCCGGAGAAAAAATCGGCGTCATTGGCCCCAACGGCTGCGGCAAGACCACTTTGCTGCGTTTGATCCTTGGCGAACTGCAGCCGCAAACCGGAAGCGTCAAGCTCGGCACCAATCTGCAGATCGCGTATTACGATCAGCTTCGTGAAAAACTCGATGAAGAAAAGACGGTGGCGGAAAACGTGTGCGAATCCGGCGACACGGTCATGATCAACGGCAAACCCAAAAATATCATGGGTTATTTGCAGGACTTTCTATTTTCTCCGGCGCGCGCCCGGACGCCCGTCAAAGTTTTGTCGGGAGGGGAGCGCAACCGTCTTTTTCTGGCCAGGCTTTTTACCAAGCCGTCGAACCTGCTGGTCATGGACGAACCCACCAATGACCTGGACGTTGAAACTCTGGAACTTTTGGAAGAGCTGCTGGTAGATTATTCCGGCACACTTCTCCTGGTCAGCCATGACCGCGCGTTTTTGAACAATGTGGTAACTTCCACCATTGCGCTTGAAGGCGAT
>CAZIQJ010000172.1:0-5219 GCA_964541285.1 uncultured bacterium
GAAGAACAATAATCAGAAAGCTGAGCAGGAGTTCGCCGATCGCCACCACGGCAACAATGACACCGCGTTTGGTGGGAAGCGGATTTTTGGGAACCCGGGCCTCCTCAATAATACGGGCGTGGCCTGAGCTGTGCCGGCCCTCAGCCTGGGTTTTCAAATTTTCCAGGATCCGGGACTTTTCATTCTCAATATTCTCTTCCAGAAATTTAAGATTGGCGCGCGCCTTGATGACCAGCGGATGCTTTTCGCGGTATTGTTTCAAAAGCGCCTCAAGATCTGATTCGAGAAAACTCTTTTTCTCCTTGAAGCTTCTGATAGCGGCATCCGTCTGGATGCTGGGAAGGCTTTCGATCAGTTCTTCTCTGGAAACTTGCTTGACCTTTCCAAAAGGGTCTTCAATAGCAATGGTGCTTTTCCCCTTTTGAGGAAGCCAGGCCAGAATTTCCTTGGAGTAATACAGAACATCCTCAAAGTTTCTGCGGACGTAGGCCCTGGCCACGGCATTGGCCACATTTGCGGCAAGCTGAGGATCATAGGAAGAAACCGTGATATCAAAAAGACGGCTTTGTCCGATGCGGTTGGCCCTTACCATGCCGCGGACATTCTGGGCGGCAAGTTCTTCATTTTGCGTTCCAAAGTAATCAGTCAATTTGAGTTCAGATACGACTTGGGCCATAACCGAAGAACTGAGCATAATCTCAAGCTGGGTATTATAGTAATCGGTATTGTAACCCTCGGCCTGGGGATTGTCATAAGCCGCGGCAACCTGCATGGCGCGTTCGGGTTTTTCAATCATGACCTGCGCGGAAGTCTTGTAACGGTCGGGAATCTTGGCGGTGTAAAGAGTGGCCAGGGTCACGGCAATCACAAAGAAAGTCAGAACAATATAAATGTTCTTAAAAAAGACAAAGAGGTAGTACTTGATGTTGATGGGCTTCTCAGGTTCTTCGAGAAAACCACCGTACGGACTTACTGGTTCCTGTGCCATAGAAGCGTTTGCTTTACTCCTGTCTCTTTGTCATTAGAACATGCTCTCTGAAACGTGGACGACGTCCCCGGGTTTCAGTTCCTGGTCTTCTTCCTTGCCGCTTATAATAGCTTCGGCATTCACACGAATAATCTTTTTCTGCCCGTTCTCAGTACGAATGATCTTGACCTTCTTGATGTTCGCGACATCCGAAAAGCCCCCTGCCAGCGAAATCGCCTGCAGGAACGTGACCTCCGTAGAACCAACCGGAATCTGATAGGTCCCGGGCTTGTTGACCTGCCCCAGAATAACAAAAGACTGTTCCTTATAGGTCATGATTTCCACGACCACTTCCGGATCCACCAGATAATCCCGGTCAAGGATGACCTGGATAACACGCGCGGCCTCAAGCGTTGTTTTATCCACCACTTTGACTTTCCCGATCAAAGGCAGCGTGATATTCCCGTCGGGACTCAACTGGACTTCTCCGCCATGAATGTACGTGTCTTCCGGATAAATCTTGACCATGATCCTGTCGCCTGCATGAAGCTTGTAATCGTCTCCGCTCCCTTTTTCATTTTCCGTTTTTATGGCCGCATCTGCCGCTCCAATCGGGATCTCCTCAGCCCGCAGCACCATGGGCAGCGCCATCATCAAAACGAGTACCCCAGAAAAAATTTTCTTCATAAATCACCCCTTAAAAAATAAGCCGTAACGAATTTCTCCACATGTGCGCCCGGTTGCGGTTCGTGTGTTCATCTCCAAGGCGGACGGAATAGGTATAGCCTGTCGTCAAAATCGCCCACCTGCGAAGCACGTAAGTAAATGATATTGAAACCGGAAGCCCCCACTGATGGTTATCAGAATCCGAAGATGATTTCGCCATCTGGCTGACCAGGTAATAGGGGTTAACAGTCAAAACCCCGGTCAACTTTGAATTAAGACGCGTGTTTAAACCCACGCTGATGCTGTTATTGTAAAATCGCGAGTCATTCTTGCCCACTACGCTTTCGTCAGTAGCGGCGGCATCAAACTGGGCCGTGTCATCAAGGACATTTTCCGTTGTGTTCTGCACCGAATAAATATACTGCAGCAACCCCTGGGTTTTGGGCGTGATCTGCAAAAGATATCCAACTCCGGCCGTCATGGTATTGACGGTGGCCGTGTCACGCGAACGCGGCGACTGATGCGAGAAGGAGAGATCAATATTTGCTGAAGATTTCCGGGTAATACGCCCGAAATATCCGCCATGGATCTCATGGGCCACAGCGTTTCCGGTTTTGGTCCGGATACGGTTATTGGCGATTCTGTAGCCCCCGGCAAACCGGCTCTTGGGAGTGACGGCCCAAAAAACTGAAGGCGCCCAGGTTGCTTCCCATGAGGAATCCTGGTCAAAGGCCTCCTGAGTGAAAAAACGGTGCGTCAGGCTAAGGTCATTGTTGACTGAAAAACGGCGCGACAAAGCATAGTTGAACGCTGTGTTCTGGCTGGAATCCCAGCGTATTTTTTCGCTGTCGATTTCGGGAGTCTTGTTATTCGTGCGGGCGATCCGGGACTGGGCGGAATGCTGAATCTTGGTGAAATACTTGCGCCGGTAACGAAGGACTTCCTGCATCTGCTTTGAGTCTTTTTCAGGATAGGCAATGTTCCACTGTTTTCCGCCGTCAATCTCAAAACGAAGGTCCGTCTTTTTTCCTGAAAGGTCAAAAAGCACGACCCCCTTGGCATCAAAAACCGAATCGCTTTTCTCTTCCTGGAACGGTTTGCGGTTGATATTGGTGTCAAAAAGGTGCTGCCCGAAAACCTCAATCCGGAAACGGTCGCGTTTGGGCAGCTCAAGCAATTGCTTTTTCAAATTCTGGATCTCCTTGTCCAGCTGGTCCTTGTCCACACCTTCAAGTTTTTTCAGCTCCCGGTTTTTCCGGTTCAGTTCTTTCATAAAATCATCAGACTGTTCCAGCTGGCGGTATTTTTCCTGATTGACCAGCTTGTCGTGAAAATCATCCAGCTGTTTCTGTTCAAAATAATTGTACTCTTCAGCCTGTCCCACCACGGCCAGAACAGGCCGCGCCGGAAGGCAAGCGCATAATCCCATAAAAACAGCAATAAAGGTCTTTTTCATTCCATCAGCCTTTTATTTCCACCAGCTTCGGGAGGCGCCCGGAAGCTGCCCTCAGGTTTTTCTCCGCAGCCGAAAATCCCGGATAAACCGTCAGCGCCTTTTCAAAACTTTCAACCGCCTTGTCCTTTTCTCCCTGCCGCCAGAGCGCATAGCCGATATTATTCAGGACCTTGGCATGGACAATGGGAGCAATGTTGAGGCCTATGGCCTCATTTTCAATCTCCGAAAGGATGCTGAGCGCCTCTTTCCACTCTTTCATTTTAAGCAGCATACACGCGTAATTAAACCGCGCCGGAATGTAACTGCGGTTCTTTTCAAAAGCCTGCCGGTACATTTCCGCGGCTTCCCCGTAATGCCGGTTTAACCCCTGAATATACCCCATCATGGACGCCGTGTATTCATCTGAAGAAAGCTGGTAAGATTTTTCCGCGTTGGTCAAAGCCGCTCCCAGGTCCCCTAACAGCAAATGCACAGTGGAAAGGCCTCCGTACGTCCAGGCATCGTCAGGATGCGTGTTAAGGTTTTTTGTAAATAATTCGTACGCAACACCGACCTGTCTGGCGGCCAGCGCCTTAAAAGCGCGGTCGCGCAAATTCACCTTGGAGGCGCTTCCCATACTGTCACTGATCTTCTCAAAATTCAGATCCGCGGCGGAAAATCCTCCAGCCTGCCCAAGATGCTCGCGCGCCTTGTCAGGCTCGTTCAGGTCAAAAAAGTAGATGGTCGCCTGCTCAAGCTCGGCAAGAGCAACCCAGACCTCATCAATCGCCTGGCGGACAATCTGCTGCTGCTTGATCTCGGCCACAGCCTCATCCACATGAGCGATCCGCTGCTTGGCTCTCCGGCTTAAGAAAGCATACTGTTCAAGGGCCTTTTGAGAGTCCCCTTTTTGGTAATAAATATCGGCCAGTTCAGCCCGCAGCCCAAGCTCTAAATCCTGTGTCAAATCCTTGTCCCCCAGGAGATCCAGGAAGAGCTTTTCGCTCTGGCCATACCGGCTGGTGGCTTTATAGACAAACCCCAGGTAAAACTTGGCTTTTCTCCGGATATCAAGCTCTTCGGACCCGCCCAGTTTCTGCAAAAGAGACTCGGCTTCCTGGAAACGGTAAATAGAGAAATAGGTCAGAGCCAGTTGAAGCTGGTGCCGCTGCTTTATTTTCTGTACGGGTTCAGTCTGGATCAGGGTCTTAAGCCGGTCAATCAGGCGGAGTCTTGAATTCAAAAAGCTTATCCGCTCAAGTACGCGCGCGGCCATGGCCGCGGCATCGGTTCCCGCCATACGGCTTTCAACGTCGCGCAGCAGACGCCCGGCTTCTTCTCCGCGGCCCTGTTTGATCAGGACGTTGGCAAGGGCCACCATCACAAGCCCCCGGTCAGGACGGGTCGGATAAAAGCTGAGATACTTCCGGTAGAGATCCGCAGCCTTCTTGAAATCCATTTTTCGTTCATAAACTTGTGCCTGGTTCAAAATCAGAACATTTGAATACTGAGGAGAGTTCTCTTCCTTTTCCGTTCCCGGAGCCAGTTTCCGCCTGAAATAATCCAGAACAGAACAGGCTGATTTGTAAAATTTTAAAATTTGCCGGTAGCCCGAGTCAACCCATTTCAGTACTGCTCCCCGCTCGGACTTTTTGGCTTTTGTCAGTTCCTTGAGATAAACCTTGGCGCGCTTATACCCTTCCTTGTCTGAAGCCTCGCTGAAAGATCGTGAGGTCATTTCAAGAAGCGCCACGTTCTTGAAATCCACTTTGTCCTTGGTAATTTCACGCATGGCGATGTCGTCTACCATGGAGCGGTAAATGCCGCTGGCCAGCTGAGAAGAATCTCCAGCACCCTTATTGACCGTATCACTGGCAAGATCCAGCTTTTCCGTGGCCGCCAGCGCAGTTTCCAGGCTTTCTAAAGAGTAGTCGACAAGAAAGTAGGTATAGACGTTAAACCCAATAACGACAAATACTAACAGAGCCGTCACCATCAAGAGCCATCTAAGCAGATTAGCCACTTGAGTTCCTTTTTTTTATAGATTTAAAAAGATTACTATCAAATGATAGCTGATGATTAAAATTGAGTCAAATCAATAGTTTTGATTTCAAAACCCCTCTATACAGACTCAAATTTCACCCAACTAAG
>CAZIQJ010000173.1:0-5207 GCA_964541285.1 uncultured bacterium
AGGGCGAAATCGAGCGACCAACCGGCCGGAATCTGCGCTCCGCGCAGGGACTTTCCGTCCTTGTCCAGACGCACCTTGCTGCCTTCAGTAAACAGCGTGGCGTCAGCCGGAATCGCGGCAAGCGAAACGCGCGTGCCATCGGCCAGCTCCACTATATTATTTGTGCCGTCTGTATAAAGGTTATAAGCGCCGGGAACCAATGACTCCGCAGGCGATGCAAGCACCAGAGCACCCGCCTTGACACTGCCGCGATTCAGCAAGGTCTCCGCCTTGTCGACCCGGCTTTCAGTTCCTCCGATTTCTTTCAGACGAGCAGCAGCCTGTTTGAACTCCGCGGCGATATCCGGGCCTTTAAGGAGAAGGTAGCGTTTCAGGGCTATCTGCTTCAAGGCTTCCAGAGCTTCTGCGGGAAGGGCCGCCGCAACATTCTGCACTTTTCTGAAAAAGGCAATCTGGGAATCACTTTTCAGCGAAGCCGTCAAGTCAGCCCGGGCCTGTTCAATGCCCGCAACCGTAGAATCGATTTCCGGACTGAAAATAGAGTCTGCCAGAAAAGCCACCGCGATCTCAAAAGCTTCACCATAGTGTTCCTGACCCGCTTCATACAGAAGGCCAAGTTGATAGCGCTCAAGCAATCTCGCAACACTCGTGTTAAATACGGTATTTTCAGCAGGCGCGAAAAGAAACTGGAAAAGCTGGGTCGCGACTTCCATAGTTGCAGTATAGGAATAGCTGGTCTCGCTTCTTTCGCGGTGCACGAACTCATGGACAGCGGCCGACTGAAGCGCGGTTTCATATTCACGGGCCTTTCCTTCGACCTCGGCCTGCAAATAGCCCAGGACTTCCCCCGCGCTCATGCGCACACCCATGAAATTTCCTTCTTCCATTCCGAATGCCATGGAACCGTCCACGGTGAAGCCTGCGGGAAGCTGGCTCCAGGAATGATAAGAAGAAGCCGCGTCAAACAGACTAAGGATCAAATCATTTACTTTTTTCTGCAGCCCGGCGTCTTTGAGCCGCGCATCCGTAATTGCGACAGAAGCTGAGGATTCCGAATCAAAAGTCCACGTAATGTGAAACAGGGATTTCTTCCCTGCCTCGTTCGTGATTTCAAAAAGATAAGCCCGGTTATTGGCTGAGGACAGGAAATTCCTCCAGTTCACCGAGACTCTCTTGGCGTTAAAGTAATCCGCATACGCCTTGCTCGCGGGCGCGACTTCCGTGATGGTTAACGCGCGCATTTCAGAACGGCGGCCAAAAAGCGGCTCCGGCTTTCTCTTATCGCCCGTGGGCGCCTTGGCCGTACGAACCACAGGATCCCCCAATCCATCCCGGGTCACAGCGCGAATCAGCTGGTTTTTGTAGAACGGTCCTTCCTGGCTCTTGAAAAGTTTCAAAGGAAAAGTGACATAGCGGGGCGCGCCGCCTTCAATAAGAATGTAGCCGCGGACCATGGTATTTTCCGTCAGAGTTCCGGTTCCAAGCTCCATATCTGTATAACTTTCAAAATAGAAAACAAAAGGCTTGGCGCCTTCCGCATTGCCGAATTTATTTCCATAAATAATATCTCCCCGGCGAAGACCTCCTACGGAATCGGATGTAGAATTCGCGCGGTTGGCCGCGATCGCGCCCGCCCGGATATCCGGAACCGCCGTATCAAGCGCGGTACGGGGAATGTCGGTACCCAGAAGTTTGCGGAAGCGGGTAAATATATCATCCGCAGTACGGGCATTGCGGTCTTCCAGCGCCGTTGCCAGCTCTTCAAGCGCTTCCATGCCTCGTTCGGTCATGTCCTTGGGCTTTCTGACAGCCGCGTTCAACCGCTTCATCTCATCCTCTTCCACTTCCGCGCGCGCTTCCAGCTCCTCGGCACGCTCCCTCATCTCCAGATATTGGTCATAAGATTGCTGCTCAAGCGGCACGCCCATAATCCACCGCATCACTATGTTCCTGCGGTTTTCGGGAGGCAGAAGCGGGTTGACCTCTCCGGCTTTGTCCAGCACTTTGTCCAGGGCCTGGCGCAAAGCTCTTGCCAGAGACCTCATGGCCGCTGCTTCAGCGAGTGTCGCGGGCGTAAAATCAGCGAGCGCCTCCAGAATTCTTCGAGTCTCGCCCAAATCCCTGCCCCGGGAAAGTTCCGCCAGAATATTTTCCTTGTTCAGCCGCTGAGCTTTATCCCGCAGCGCCTGGGCATGGGCCGCATTCTTCTTTGTTCCCACACGGCCGACAATATCCGCAAGCCTTGAGCTCCACTTTCTTTCAACTTTCGCAGGAGCTTCAGGCAAAGGAAGCGGTTTTTTGGCCGCGGGCGGTGTCTTGACGACCACAGGCGCGTCCGTACGCGTATCCACGGCAGTCAGCCCCAGCAAAGCGCTGATCCGGGCGTCGAGAGCATCGCTGATCTGCTGAGGAGTCAGGAGCCCGTTATTTGACGCGCTCAGAGCGGCCAGAACCTGCGCAACGGCATCATGCAGCTGGCGGGCCTGCTCAGGGGAAGCAACTTTATATTCTTTCGTCATCCGGATGGACGGCTGCGTTGTTTCCGCCGTGCCCGTGTACTGATAAGCAAAAGTAACAGACGCATTCGCGCGCGGCGTCTCCATCGGCCGCGTCGTCATATTGATCGATGCGTTTCTTAACCCGGGAATCGGGCCTGAAATCGGCGCAAACGTCACCACCGTGTCCGCGTCTTTCTCAACCTTCTTTTTCACAGGCTTTTTCGCTGCCGCGTCCTCACCCGCCGCCTGAGGCCGCACCACAACCATGACATACTCCTGGCCGTTATAGGTGAACTTGCGGACCACTGCCGATGTACGGGATTTGGACACAAGAATTTGATCAACTTCGGCCAGCATCGCTATTGGGGCCACCAGAATCTCCACCTTATTTCCAGCCGCGTTACCGTCAGCTCCGCGCGGCCGGAGAGCAAAATAATCAATCCCGGGCTGAGTGTAATCCGGGGTATGCGCGGTCACAACCCGGCCGTGCGGCTGAAGGTTTTCGCCGCTGTAGGTTTCAACAATCTCCTTAAACCCGGGGACCGAACTCGCCGCTCCCGAGGGGCGCAGCATACCCGCGCGCAAACGGTTCATAGGCTCCGTGTATGGCTTGAAAAACACCTGATCGGTAACTTCAAAACTTGTGGTCCCGTCCCGGTTGACCTCAAGGGAATAATATTTTTTATTCCCCAAGTTATCCGTGGCCACAAAATGATATCTCCGGCTCGGCAGCGTATTAAAGTCTGTTCCATCGGGAACGGGAAGGGCGCGAACCTGGACCGACACAATGTTGTCCCCGCGGAATTTTTGCAGAAGGCCAAGATCAGAATCATTGAACGCGCGCCTTAAAATCCCCTCGTCTTCAGGATTCGATTCGCCTGTGACCGGGAAAGTGACCTGTATTTTCGGCTGCGCCGCTGTTTCTCCGGACGGCGGCTCAACCGCAGGCGCGTCTTCCACCGTCAATTCAGTGGCTGTCGGCGCTAAAAGCCGGGCAAGAGCCTCAAGAGACGTCAGCGTGGTTTCCTCCACCACATTGCCGATCGCATCGATGCGCTCAAAAACAGACGAAGCATCCGCGGCGGTTTCTCCAACCACACGGGCTTTCAGCCTGTAACGGAACGCAGTGCCAACATTGAGAATCTGGCCTACACGCATTTCTTCAAGCAAGGCCAGAATGGCCGCGACGCGTTCCTCAAGGTCGGTCGAAGCAGAGGAAGATGCGGCCGCAGGCGGAGCCTTGATAACGCTGATTCTCGCGCCTGCCGGACCGAGAGAACCGTAAAAAGCATCGTTTGTAAGAAAAACCACGACTGTTTCCAAAACTGCGCCCGCGCCGTCCAGTTTTTCATACTCATGTCCGTCCGTGCGCACCGTTTTAACGCGGTAACGGACCCCATTAGCCATGAGAATATCTCCGGCCTCCAGGCTCTGAGCCAGGGCTCTGCGGCTGGCAATTTCAGAAGCCGATACGCCCGGTTTTTTTACATCGGAAGCTTCTCCCACCGTCACCTCGACTTCCGGCGCGCCCAGCATGCTGGCAGATTCTTCAAGATTCAAAATACGGGTCGTAACCACGGCCCCGCGGGGTCCAAGCAGCTCAAGAGATATCAGCGCGCCTTCACGGTAAGCCGGGATTTCGTTTTCATTTTCGTCCACGAATCCGGCAAAACGATATGTCTGTTTTCCGGCCCTGATCACGTCGCCCGGCTTCAAATTTCTGAGCATCTGCATGCGCGCCGCGATTTGAGGAGCCACCACGGCCGCGGCGCCGGTTCCTTTGCCTTCCTGCTCAGTCCCTGCCTGAACTTCCACGGACTCATCCGCCAGGCCCGGGAATGTGATCGATGCTCCCGGAGCGCCGAGCAGCGACGCAGCGTTTCTCAGCTCCAGCCAGGGCGAGGAAACGCCGGTACCGTCCTCGCGTAAAAACGCGATACGGATTCTGGCGCGTTCCGTATACTCCGTCAGAAGCCGGTTACTTCCATCCGGAACATCAAAACCCACAACCCTGAAAGACTGGCCGCCTGACTGAATAATCATTCCGGCCTTTAGTTTCTTAAGAACCTCAACACGCGCCGCCAGCTCGGGAGCGCCCATCGCAGCATCCACAACAAGAGGAATTGCGGGGTCGCCAAGCTTGAGCGCCATTTCCTCAAATGACATAAAAAAGGTTGAAACATTATAGAACGGACCGCCAAGCCATCCCGCGCTGACCTTCGCGGTATCTCCGTCTCCGTAAAAATTCGTGTTGCCATAGACCTGCTGGCCGACACGGAAAACCTGATTTTTGGCCGCGCCCTTGAGGATTTGCACTCGGCGGGCCAGTTCGGGCGCATTCGCGGGTGAATCCACAGTCATGACAATTTCAGGATTTCCCATCTTCTGAGCCGCAGCCTCAGGAGTCGCGCCCTGCAATTCAGGCCGCGTACCCATCCTTCCAACTTCCCTGAACACAATCCTGTCACCTGCTGAGTAAGAAGGAACGGGCGCGTCGGAAGCATTCACAAATCCCGTGACCTGGTAAACATCAGCGCCCACACGCACCACATCCCCGACTTTTAATTTTTTCAGCGCCTCGGTTCTCCGGGCCATTTCATTCGCTGCTGCATTAGCGCCCCCTTCCACCTTCTCGCCTGCGTCAACCTGAAGCCCGGCTGTCTGAACCGCACTCCCACCTTCCGAAGATACCGCGATCACTGGCGCGCC
>CAZIQJ010000174.1:0-5173 GCA_964541285.1 uncultured bacterium
GTTCGCGCGGGGCCGTGCTTTTCCTGATCCCGATTTTCCTTTTGTTCGTCTTTTTTTCAAGGAGCAAAAAACCCGTTCTCGTGGTTGCCTTTGTCGCCATTCTGGGGCTGCTTGGAGGACTGACCTTTCTGGGCAAAGGCGTGCAGGCGCGTTTCAAGACCCTGCAGCAGACCCAGATGATTCAGGAAAGAACCGTTGGATTTACCAAAAAGATTTTCAGTTATTACTACAACCGCGAGCCGATGGGCCGGGGGCTGGGTTCGGCCAGCACCGCGGCGCGTTATCTTTATATGAAAAACGTCCGGGACCAGCAGATCTGGGTGGAAAATTTCCCCTCCAAGCTGCAGGTGGAGACCGGCGCTCCCGGAGTCGCCACGTTCTTTCTTTTTCTTGGCGTCCTGCTTTTTCGATGGTCTAAAGACTGGCTTTCCTCGCTGACTCCAAGGTTCTGGAACATCGCGTTCCCGATCAGCTCTTATGCCATAGGGTATTTTATTCTGCTTTCCTTTTTCGGGATTTTGGACACCACGCCGGCTTATATCTATATATGGCTGATTCTGGGAATGATCCTGAAGATGGTCGATCTTTCCGAGGAAGAGTATCTTTACGGCAATCCGCCGGAATCCCAATATCTGAATCCATGAAAATTGCCCTGATCCAGCGCTTTCTGCCCAGCCGCTCCCGCGGCGGAGCGGGGCATTTTACCCACGGCCTTGCCAACGCGCTTGCGCGGCGCGGGCACGAGGTCACGGTTTTTTCCCAGGACCCCGCGCCGTCAGACGCTCTTTATGAAGTCCGGCAGACAGGTCAGGAAAAGTCCGGGAAATTCGGTTTTCTTTTCTTTCCTTTTGCGGCTGCGAAACAGGATTTCAGCGGTTTTGATATTTTAAATCCCCAGGGTGATGACCAATGGATTCCGCGCGCCGGCCGCCCGCCTCTGGCGCGCACGCTGCACGGTTCTTCGCTGGCGGAGGCCATGCATAACGGACTGGGCCGCGGTTCCATCCTGCATTTTTTGATGCATCTTTATTTCTATATGATGGAATTGATCGCGGTCCTGCGCGCGGATCATGTTATCGGTATTTCAAAAGACACCGGCCGGTATTACCCGAAATTTCACGGCGTTATTCCCAACGGCATTGATACGGCGCTTTTCCGCAGGACCGCCGCTCTCAAGGAGAAAGACCCGGTCATTTTGTTTGTGGGGGAACTGAACAGCCGCAAGCGCGGCCGCCTGCTTGCGGATATTTTTTTGAAATCCGTGCGCCCCGCGGTGCCGGACGCGAAACTGTGGATGGTATCGCCCGAGGAAATTTCCGGCCCGGGAATTTTCTGGTTTACGGACGTGAAGCAGGAAGAATTGATCCGCATGTACAAGGCCGCATGGGTTTTCTGCCTTCCCAGCTCTTATGAGGGGTTTGGGCGCGGGTATGCGGAAGCGCTGGCCGCGGGCACGGTCGCGGTTGCCGCGCCCAATCCAGGGGCCATGGAAGTGCTTGAGGACGGAAAATACGGGTTTATCGTGCCGGATGAAAAACTGGGTGAGACCCTGGTCATGCTTTTAAAAAATCAGGGCCTGCGCCGCCAGTTTCAGGAGCGCGGCCTGGAGCGCGCGCAGGACTACGGCTGGGACCGCGTGGCGGAACAGTATGAACGCGCTTATTCGGAGCTTCTTGAAGAAAAGCATGCCGGAAAAAATTAAAATCCTTTATTTGCAATCCACCGCGGAAATCGGCGGCGCGGATGTGTCGCTCCTCCGCATCGTCCAGAAGCTGGACAAGACGCGCTTTGAGCCGCATGTTATTTTTCCGGCTGAAAGCCCCATGCGCGCGGAACTGGAACGCGCGGGATGCGCTATCACGGTCATGCCTGAGATGCTGAAGCTGACCACGCGCAAGGGCCGCGCCTACCTGGTATTTTATTTTCTGCATTACCCTCTCGTGGTCCTGAAGCTCGCGGCTTTCATCCGCAGGCGCGGAATTTCCGTGGTCCATACCAATAATATTCACAATTTATACGGTTTTCCCGCTGCCGCGCTGGGCGGCGCCCGGCATGTGTGGCATATCCGGGAGATCGTGTTTCAGTCCGGGTTTGTGCGCCGCGCAGAGGTTTTTCTGGCGTCTCATTTCGGCGGAACCGTGATCGTCACAAGCGACGCGGTCGCCGAAATGTTCCGTAAAAAAGACGGCGGCTTTCCCGAAAATATGACCAAGATTTCAAATGCCGTGGACATGGAAGTTTTTCATCCCCGCCATTCCGGCGAGAAGGTCCGCAAGGCCCTGAATTTTTCCTCTGAAACGCCGGTGGCCGGCGTTGTCTGCCGCCTGGATCCGTGGAAAGGCGTGGATGTTTTTCTGCATGCCGCGGCCATCTGCAAAAGCCGTTTTCCTTCCGCGCGCTATGTCGTGGCAGGAGGCGCGATCGCGGGCAGGGAAACTTATGCCCAGGAGCTCTGGGACCTTGCGACCCGCCTGGGTCTGGCGGATGCTGTGACGTTTACGGGCTGGCGCTACGGCCCGGAATGGCTGCCTGAACTGCATGCCGCGCTGGATGTTCTGGTCCTGCCTTCAAGCGAGCCGGAGCCTTTCGGCCTGGTGGTCATTGAAGCCATGGCTTCAGGAAAACCCGTTATTGCCACCCGGCATGGCGGGCCTGTGGAGATTTGTCTGGATCGAGAGACGGCATTGCTTGTGCCTCCGCGCGATCCTGAGAAAATGGCGGAAGCCATGCTTGAAATTTTCCGTGATCCCGCGAAGGCGCGTGAAATGGGTGCTGCCGGAAGAAAACGCGCGGAAAAGTTTTATGACCGCGCTGAACAGATTCGCAAGCTTGAAGATTTGTACCAAAGGCTGGCGGTAAAATGAAGCTCTCTATCATTATTGTGAATTATCACGCTGGAGATTTTTTGGCGCGCTGCCTGGCTTCCATCCAACGTCATTTGCAGGGCCTTGAAAAGGAAGTCTGTGTGGTGGACAACGGTTCTGCTTCGGGGGAGCGGGAAAAAATCCTGTCAGGCTTTCCCGCCGCCTTGTGGATCTCCAATACGGAAAATGCCGGATTTTCAAAGGCTGTGAACCAGGGCGTCCGCGCCACAAGCGGGGAATTTGTGCTTTGGCTGAACCCGGACGCGGAATTTATGGATTCAGGACTGGCGGATGTTCTGAAGGATTTTGAGAAAAATCCGGAATGGGGAGTTCTTGGGCTGAAGATCCTGGACCCGGACGGAAGCGTCCAGCTGTCGGCCCGGGCTTTTCCTTCTTATGAGGCCGCGCTTTTTAACCGTTACTCTATCCTGACAAGGATATTTCCCGGAAATCCCTGGAGCCGCCGTTACCTGAACAGCGCATGGAAACATGATGAGGTCAGGTCCGTGGACTGGGTTTCAGGCGCGGCCCTGGTTCACCGCAGAAAAGTCTGGGAAGTGCTGAAGGGTCTGGACGAGGCATTTTTCATGTATTGCGAAGATGTGGATTTCTGCCTACGCGCCGGAAAGGCAGGCTGGAGAGTCCTGTACCATCCGGCGGCCGCGGTGCGTCACCATATCGGTGTCAGCAGCCGGAAACTCGCGGTTAAAATGGTGGCAGAGAGACACAAAAGCATGTGGCATTATTACCGGAAAAATTTTTCGCGTAACCTTTTCAAGGACATGGCGGTCGGAGCCGGCATTACGGCGCGATGCGGCCTTCTGCTTTGTCTGGCCTGTTTTCAAAACCCCGGAAAGCGCGCATGAATCTGAAAGTTTCTGAAGAAACCCGCAACCGGATTTTTCTGGCCGCGGCTTTTCTGGTTTACGTTGCCCTGTATTTTGCTTTCTACCCGCCCATTTACGCCATCCGCGATGAAGGCAGCTACATGGCGGCGGCCGGGCTTTTCAGGCAGGGGAAGCTTTGGGCGGATTACGCGTATCATCCGGCCATGGCCATGACTTTTTCCAACGGGCACTGGGCCACGGACTATCCTCCGGGCCAGTCCTGGCTGCTGGTTCTTTTTTCAGGCAAGGCCGCATACCTGATCGGGCTTATCGCTCATCTCGCGGCTGCGTGGATTTTTTCCCGCCTCCTCAAACTCTATGGCCTGACCCATCCGCTGCTGACGGTCCTCTACCTTTACTTTCCGGCCTTTGTTTTCTACAGCCGTACGGTCATGGGGGATGTGCCTTCAACCGCGCTGCTGCTTGCGGGCTATTATTTTTATTTTCAGGACAAGCGCCCGGGCCGGGCGGGTTTTTTTCTGGGGATGAGCTTTTTTTTCCGCGCGACCAACGTTCTGCCTGTGGGAGCGGTTGTGCTCTGCGCGCTGGTCCGGATGATCAGGAGAAAAAGCATTTCCCGTGATTTTATTCTTCCCTTTGAAGTTTTTATTTTTGGATGCCTGGTCCTTGTCTGGAACCGGGTGCTTTACGGCGGCTTTCTGGCATTCCCTCGTTTTATCGGTTATGACTCTATCGGACTTTTTTCCCCGGTTTTCGCGGGCATGCAGATCCCGCATTATGCGGTCAGCCTTCTGCTGATGTACCCGCTCATGCTGGCAGCCCCGCTGCTGGCGCGTAAAACCCGCAGCGCGGAAGCTTTCCTCGTTTCCGCCGCGCTTCTGGGCTGTTATCTTTTTTATTATTTCCATGACC
This sequence comes from uncultured bacterium, assembly GCA_964541285.1. GTDB lineage: Bacteria > Omnitrophota > Omnitrophia > Omnitrophales > Aquincolibacteriaceae > CAYLPP01. Next base: position 4,625 of record CAZIQJ010000174.1, read on the forward strand.
AGTTTTCAGACCCTGTGACTACCTGGGTTTTCGGGACCCGCTTCCTTTTTCCCATCATGCCTTTTTTTCTTCTTTGCTACGCGGAGCTTGCCGACGTTTCCCTGCGCGCCCTGGGCCGTCTGGCTTTCCCGGTTTCCATCATGGCTTTTGTTGTGCTCGCGGCAGGCTCCGGGGCCATTCATTTCCGGCATCAGCAGGCCCTGAATCAGCAGGCTGAAATGGCCAGGACCATCTATGAAACCGTTCCGGAAGGCGCGGTCCTGATCTACGACGTCAATGTCTCCGAGCTTCTGCAGGAAGAGTGGGGAAAACGCCAATATGTCCGATACAATAGTGATGACGAAGAGATGCTGCGGGACCTTCAGAAGACTGACTTGTCCCGGGGGCTTTACTGGGTCAAGCGCAGCGTGATTTACGGCGGCGAATTCATGCCGTCGCTGGGCATTCCCGAGGAAGTGCCTTTTTATATTTCCAGATTTGAAATGGAAAAAATTTACGACAAGAACGGGCTTGCGATTTTAACAATGAAACCCCGCCATGAAGGAGCGT
>CAZIQJ010000175.1:0-5163 GCA_964541285.1 uncultured bacterium
TCGCCAGACAGTCGGCCCTGCAGCTGGCCTATGATCCTGAGAGACGCCGCATCCTGAGCCGCGTGACCATTGTGGGACGCGAGCAGGTGGGCTTTGCCCAGCCGATCCTGGTCTCTGTCTCCACGCTGCTCAAGGCCTGGAAACAGGCGGCAGAAGCCGAACGCTACTACGAAACCATGGCTTAATCGAAAACCGGGGCGGGTTACGCCGCTCCGGTTTTTCTTTGCTTGACATCCAGATGCCATCCTATTAGGATTTCGTCTGAATCTATATGTGCGCGCCCCAACAGTTTGAAAAACGCTTCCAGTCCCTGCTCGAAGAACGCGGCCTCAAGTTCACCTACGAGCGCAAAAACATCTTTGAAGAAGTCTGCCATGTTAAAGAGCACTTTGACGCAGACAGCCTTTACGAGCGCTTTAAAAATAAAGGCATGCGAATTTCCCGCGACACAGTCTACCGCACCATCCCTCTGCTGCTTGAAAGCGGCGTCATTCAGAAGTCCGTAGGCGAGGGTAAACGCGAGTTTTTCGAAAGGGTTTCCGCCAAGGGCCATCACGATCATATGGTCTGCGTGCGCTGCGGAAAAATCATCGAATTTACCTGCGATGAAATTGAGGAAATGCAGGAACAGGTCTGCAAAAAATACGGCTTCCAGCTGATTTTTCACGACCACCGTCTTTTTGGCGCCTGCCGCGACTGTCAGAGCAGCAAAAAAAACCCGGAATGATTCAGGCTTTTATCATCGTGCTCCGCGAGGGGTTCGAATCCTTCCTGATCGTGGCCATTATCACGGCCTATCTTAAAAAAACCCTGCAGACAGGCCTGATTCCCGCAGTTTACTGGGGTCTGCTGGCATCTGTTGCAGTCAGCGCGGGGCTGGGGTGGCTTCTTTATCAGGGACTTAACGGTCCTCTCTGGGAGGCTGTTTTCGGGGTGGTTTCCGCCTCCCTTGTCGCGGCGCTTGTTGTCCACATGTGGCGAACAGCAGGAACCCTTAAAAAAGAAATGGAACAGCACCTGTCACGTGCGACCGGCGAGAAAACCACTGCCGCCGCATGGCTCGGCGTTTTCGCGTTCACCGTTCTGATGATCTCAAGAGAGGGGATGGAGACCGCTCTTTTGATGATCCAGATCCAGTCGCCTCAAATATGGACCGGGATTATTCTGGGCACCGCAGCCGCAGGCAGCATGGCCATGTTATGGGCCCGCTTCGGTCATTTAATCAATATCAAGCTCTTCTTCCAGGTAACGGCTGTTTTCCTCATGCTTTTTGTGGTCCAAATCATTTTCAATTCTCTTCATGAATTCAGCGAGGCCGGACTTCTGCCTCAAAGCGAGGCCTTTCACGCGGCCACAGAGCCTTATTCCGCCGACGGGTACTATGGAAAGTGGTTTTCGTTCGGCCTGGTGGCCATCTGCGCAGTCTGGCTGATCAGCGCTTCAATCAAAGAGCGTTTTTACCCGTCAGGAAAGGCAGCTCGTTAGAATGAAACGCTCATCGCTCACCGCCTGTTTTTTCGCCCTCTTTTTTCTATTCATCTTTTCGGCATGGATTGCGGCCGGAGAAATCCGCGCAGAGTCCGGGGACGCGTGCCCCGTGATGCGAAACCGGAAAATCCGCAAAGACCGCTATGCGGAAATTGACGGCCATCGTATCTACGTGTGCTGCAAGTCCTGTGCAAAAAAGATCAGCAAAAACCCGGACAAGTACAGGGCGCTTCCTGGAAGCGATTTTCATGCTCCAAAAGCGTCCGCAACTGCCGTTAATTAAACAACACGGAGGCCGTATGGATTTATTCGCGTCAGACATCAGGGTTGGAAATGTGCTCAAGGCTGACCAGAAACTTTTCAAGGTCATCGGGACTGAAATCCGGGGAACGGGAAAATCCGGAAAAACCATCCATCTCAAACTCAAGAACCTGGAAGACGGCAACTTCCAGGAAAAAAGTATCCGCGCCGAAGACAAAGCTGAAATGGCTGAAGTCCGCCATGAAAAGATGCAGTTTCTTTACCGCGAGGGTGACCTGTTCAATTTTATGAATATGACCAGCTACGAACAATATGCCATCCCGGCAAAAGCAATCGGACGCCAGGAGATTTTTTTGAAAGAGAACCTTGAAATTAACGTGCTTTTCACGGAGAATCGTCCTCTGAGCATCGAATTCCCCAAGCAGGTGGAATTGAAGGTTACGCTCGCGGCTCCATCCGCCGGCGGAGGCTCCAATTTCAAGGAAATCGAACTGGAGAACGGCCTCAAGATTCTGGGTCCGCAATTCATTAAAGAAGGGGATTCGGTGCGTGTGAATACCGAAGACCTGAGTTACGCAGAACGCGTCACAGTCAAAAGCATGAAGGAATAACCAGGAGACTTTATGGCAGACGAAAAAGCCCCCGCAAAAGCAGCAGAAGCCGCGCCCGCAGCCGGTGAGAAATCCGCCCATCACCCCAAAATCGGACGTATGAACCTTGAGCAGATCAATTCAGCGCTCGACAAGGCGCAAAAGAGCATGGGAGGCCTTCATTCCAGCTATGCCCGCTTCCTTCTGGCCCGCCGCAAGGTCCTGATGGAGTCGCCCTCCAAATCCAAGTAATTCTGTGAAGACCGCCGCATTTCTCGCGCTCCTGCTTCTTCTGCCTTCCGGCCTGAGAGCGGAAGCCCCGGGAACCTGCGGCGCCAGGTATGAGGTCTGGAGTTCGGATTTTGAAAAAGGGCTGTCAAATCTGGAGCTGTCCTATCAGCGTTACCGCTGGGCGGAATTCAAAATCCGCCGCCTTCTTTATGAAAGACTCTGGCAGGCGCGCTCCGATGCCAATCATCCGCTCGACAAGAGCAGAAGGATTTCAGGTTCCGCGGAAGAAGAACGTCTTATGGATATCCTTCGAGATTACCGGGCACAGTCCGACGAAGCCTCCGCCTCTTTCTGGAAAACTCTGAGTGAGCTGGACTCAAGCTCCGGCGCTTTTCCTCAAATGTGCGAACGCCCGGACTTTATCGCCTGCATGAACCAGGGATTTAATCCGCTTCACCGGAAAATCGAGGAATCACGCGCCTTTTTCCGTGTTCTTGTGGAAAACGAACGCGAGTACCGCACGGCTGTCGAAAATGCTTCGGGCGGATCCGACGGCCGTTATCCCCAGGACCTGATAGAGCCCGCGCCCGATCATACGGATTTTTACTGGCGCTTTGAATCCTCCAATTCCCAGGCGCGGTTTACTGATGACGCCCGCATGATGGAGCTGCTGCTCGATCTTCAATCGCTTCTTAAAAACAACCCCCCGGCCGCTCGCTGCTGTCTCCAATGCGCTTAAAATACCTGAACTTCCTGTTTCTGGTCCTGCTCCTCATGCCTGCGAACCTGGTCCGCGCAGACCTGACGCCTGATGCGTGCCGCGACCGCCTTGAAGAATCACGCCAGTCGTTTCTCCAGGGCCTGCGGGAGCTTGAAGACCTGTACGACCGCAAGCAGGACTGGTATCTGAAATACTGGGACCGCGCCTATACGCTTGCCTGGCAGGCAAAACAAAAGAAGGATGATTTGTTTTCACCCGCCCGCAGAAACGAAGGGGGGCTCCTGAGTTCACGCCATGACGCGCTGGCCGAAGGCGAACTGTCCCTTGCTGAAGAAGCCCGCGGCAACATGCGGGAAAAGCTTGTTGAACTGCGGAAAAAAATCCCGGAAATGCGCAAGTGCTGCGACGCGGCCCAGACCCAGCTTTGTCTTGAAAAATGGCTTGAGGGCATTGATCGAAAGCTTACGGACATTGAAAAGCTGATTCTTCTGCAGGAAACGGACGAAAATGAGTTTTCAGCCCGCATGCGCGCCTCGGTGGACGAATCCCAAAGCGACCACGGGGACCTTCCGCTTCGATATGCGGAACGTTTCCAGAACTGGGCCGTGCTTGGAAAGTTCAGGATGATGCGCAAAGTCCGGGAGCTGGATGAGCTGATGGAATATGAATCGCCGGCGGACTCCTGCTGCTCTCATTGCATTGAAAAAGAACTGCGCATTTCGAATGATCCGGTCCTTGAAAGACTGAAGCCGGATGCTCAGGGAGATACGGGAGTAGCGGGGAAGATTGTCAATCAGGCAAGCTTGAAGACCGCGTTCAAAAGATACGAAGAGGAAAAAAAGAAAAAAACTAGATGAGTTCGTTCCATTCGGACGAATAAAAGTCCGAGCCTGGATTTTCCCCGACTTTTAAAATGGGATGCCAGACAATCAGCCGCTTGTCGCCCTTGAAAAGAGCGCGCAGGGGCCAGGTGGGAATATAGTAGGCGTGCAAGGCGGTATTCCCGGCCAGGGCAAGCGGAACGCGGACGGTGGTTTCAACTCCTTTGGCGGCCGCGCGGCTGCTGCGCACCGCCCACTGGCCGCCGGAGGATTCAGACGGATTAGGGAAAGTAACCAGCTGGTTTTCCCACTCAGGAAGGTAATGTTCTGAGGTCAGATCGCGCCCGGTGGCGCACCCGCTCAGAACAAGAGCCAGAAACACTAAGGAAAGATATCCTTTTGCCATGTATCATAATTCGGCATTCCGGAGGAATTAGTTGATGACAAATAAATTCAAGGTCCTGAAGCGGAAAGTGGTCTACGACAAAGGTCCGATTACGCTTGTGGACTCTCTTGTGGCGACCCCGGACGGCAAAACCCTGTCCCGCCAGATACTCGAGCATCCAGGCGCCGTGGTCATTGTGCCAAAAGCCGGGAAAGACCGCTACCTTTTGATCCGGCAATTCCGGTTTGCGGCCAAATCCTGGCTGTGGGAATTTCCCGCGGGCGGCATTGAGCGGGGAGAGCCCTTGGCTGCGGCCGCGCGCCGGGAACTGACCGAAGAAACCGGCTTTCGCCCCGCAAAGCTTAAAAAGTTCATCAGCTTTTATCCTACGCCGGGCATTTGCGCTGAAGTCATGCATCTTTACCTGGCGGAAAAACTGACGCCCGCCTACGCGGAAAAAGATGAAGACGAGGTCATTGAAACGCGGGAATTCAGCCTGAAGCAAATCGGGAAGATGATCAAAAGAGGGGAAATCCGCGATGCGAAAACCATCATCGGGTACGTCTACCTGAAGGATCCGGGAATCTTCGGTAAAAGATAAAAAAGCTGGCGGTCAGATTTGAACTGACGACCTGCTGTTTACGAAACAGCTGCTCTACCGACTGA
>CAZIQJ010000176.1:0-5133 GCA_964541285.1 uncultured bacterium
TCGCACCATCATCACGGCGGTCGGCTGCGGCATCGAGGAAGAATTCAACCTCGAAAAACTGCGTTATCACAAAATTATTATCATGTGCGACGCCGACGTGGACGGCAGCCACATCCGCACCCTGCTTTTGACTTTCTTCTACCGCCAGATGCGCAAGCTGATCGAGGGCGGCAACATTTATATTGCCCAGCCTCCGCTTTTCAAAGTGAAACGCGGCAAGCACGAAGAATACGTTCAGAACGAAGAGAAAATGAACAGCATTCTTCTGGAGATGGGTTTGAACGGCGTGAAGATTAAAAAGTCCAAGAAAAAAAGCGAATTTGCCGGCAAGGAGCTGCGCGAGATCCTGGATTTGACCCAGGCCATCGAAGACCTGGAAAAAGTCCTTTCGCGTCACAGCATTCACCTCGAAAGATTTTTGTCCGCGCATGACGCGAAGAAAGGCTATCCCGCCTTTCTGGTCCGCATTCCTTCGGAGCACTTTGAAACCTTTTTGTTTTCCGAGGCGGAAAAGGAAGATTTTATTTCCAAATGGACCAAGAAAAAGAAAGCGGAACCCAAACCCAAGGAAGAAAAGTCCGAGGGAGAAACTTCCGCGGCGGCTGAAGTCGAGACGGATCCTTTCGAGTGGGTTGAGATTCCCGAAGCTGCCGAATTTGAAAAGGCCAAAAAGCGCCTTGCGAAATTCGAGCTCGAACTCAACGATTACCTGGACCGCGAAGGCGAATCTTTCGACATCAGCGATGAAAAGAAAAAAGATTCTGTTAAATCGCTGGCGCAGGTTCTGGCATGGGTCAAGGAACGCGCCAAGGACGGCATGAACATTCAGCGCTACAAAGGTCTCGGGGAAATGAACCCGACCCAGCTTTGGGAAACGACCATGAACCCTGAAACGCGCACGGTTTTGAAAGTGACGCTGGAAGACTCGGTGGCCGCGGACGAAATGTTCACGGTGCTGATGGGCGACCAGGTCGAACCCCGCCGCAAATTTATCGAAAAACACGCAAGGCTTGTCCGTAATCTGGACGTGTAAGTTTTTTAAACCCATGTTCCGCAGGGCCTAAAAAAAAGGAAAAAAAATGGCAGACGAAAAGAACCTTTACGCGTTGAACGAAAAAATCGTGCCTCAGCCGATCGAAGACGAAATGCGGAATTCCTACATTGACTACGCCATGTCAGTCATTGTGGGCCGCGCGCTTCCCGACGTCCGTGACGGCCTGAAGCCCGTTCACCGTCGCATCCTTTACGCCATGAGCGAGCTGGGCCTTGCGTCCAACCGGCCGTATAAAAAATCCGCGCGTATCGTCGGTGAAGTGCTGGGTAAATACCACCCGCACGGCGACCTTTCTGTTTATGATGCGCTGGTCCGTATGGTGCAGGATTTCTCCCTGCGCTACCCGCTGGTCGACGGCCAGGGAAACTTCGGGTCCGTGGACGGCGACAATCCGGCCGCCATGCGTTACACCGAAGTGCGCCTGGACTCTGTCGCCAACGAACTTTTGAGCGATATTGAAAAGGAAACTGTCAATTTTGTTCCGAACTTCGACGAATCCCTGCAGGAACCCGCGCTTCTGCCCGCGCGCATTCCCAACCTTTTAATCAACGGCTCAAGCGGTATCGCGGTCGGTATGGCCACGAACATTCCTCCGCACAATTTGAAAGAAGTTGTCAGCGGCATTCTGGCCCTGATTGAGAATCCGGCCATCAGCATCAAGGAACTCGGCAAGCTGATCAAAGGGCCTGATTTTCCGACCGGCGGTTTGATTCTTGGCCGCGACGGCATCCGTCAGGCTTATGAAAAGGGCCGCGGCCGCATCGTTATTCGCGCCAAAGCCAATATTGAAACCGGCGGAAAAAAAGACGCCATTGTTATCACCGAGATTCCTTATCAGGTCAATAAATCTAACCTGATTCAGGCCATTGCCGGGCTGGTAGAAAACAAGAAAATCGAAGGCATCAGCGACATTCGCGATGAGTCGGACCGTGACGGCATGCGCGTGGTGGTGGAGCTGAAGCGCGACGCGGTTGCGCAGATCGTTTTGAACCAGCTTTACAAACATACCCAGATGCAGGAAACCTTCGGCGTCATCATGCTGGCGCTGGTGGACGGGCAGCCGCGCGTTCTGAACATCAAGCAGGTGCTGGAAAATTTCATCGAGTTCCGCGTTGAAGTCATTATGCGGCGCACCCGCTTTGACCTCGATAAAGCCGAAAAGCGCGCGCACATTCTTGAAGGCTTGAAGATCGCCATCGCTAATCTGGACAAAGTCATCAAGGTCATCCGTTCTTCCAAAAGCCCGGAGCAGGCCAAGCAGGGACTGCTGGAAAACTTCAAGCTGACCGCGATCCAGGCCCAGGCCATTCTGGAAATGCAGCTTCAGCGCCTGACCGCGCTTGAGCGTGAAAAGATTGATGAAGAATACGCCGAGCTGATCAAGCGGATCGAGTATTACCGTTCGGTGCTGAAAAGCCGCGCCAAGGTCCTCAGCATTATCAAGGAAGAGAGCGAAGAGCTCGTGAAAAAGTACGGCGATGAACGCCGCACGCAGATTGTGGCCGCGGAAGAGGAGATCGAGCTTGAAGATCTGATCGCGGAAGAAGATGTGATTATCACGCTTTCGCGCCAGGGCTACATCAAGCGCATTCCTGTGACCATGTACCGCAAGCAAAAGCGCGGCGGAACAGGCGTGACCGGCGGCGGCATGAAAGACGACGATGACTTCGTTGAACACATGTTTCTTGCTTCCACGCACGACTCCATCATGTTTTTTACCAATAAAGGCCGCTGTTTCTGGCGCAAAGCCTATGAAATTCCCCAGGCCTCGCGTCAGGCCAAAGGAAAGGCCATTGTTAATTTTCTGGCCCTGAGTTCGGAAGAAAGCATTTCCAGCTTCCTTCAGGTCAAGGAATACGATGACAAGCACTATGTGCTTATGGTCACAAAGAATGGAGTGATCAAGAAAACCAACCTGATCCAGTATTCGCGCCCGCGTTCGACCGGCATCAACGCCATCACGCTGCGCGACAAGGACGAGCTGGTTTCCTGCAAGATCACCAGCGGCAAGGATGAAATTTTCCTGGCCACCAATTCCGGCAAGGCCATCCGCTTCAACGAAGCGCAGGCCCGTGACATGGGCCGCACCGCCTCCGGTGTCCGCGGCATGAACATCGACAAAAAAGATGAAATCATCGCCATGGAAGTCGTGGACAAGGAAGCCACAGCGCTCAGCATTACGGAGCTTGGTTTTGGAAAGAAAACCAAGTTTGGCGAATACCGCATCCAGTCGCGCGGCGGCAAAGGCATCATCAATGTTAAAGTCACTCCCAAAAACGGAAAAGTCGTTAACGTTTTGACGGTCAAGGAAGAAGACCAGATCGTTATCGTCACGACCGGCGGCATGATTGTTCGCTGCCCCGTGGACCAGATCCGCACCTCCGGCCGCAATGCCCAGGGCGTGCGCGTTATCCGCCTGAAAGACGGCCACAAAGTCGCTGCTGCGGCCCGCGTGGTTGAGAAGGATGATGACGACGCGCCGGAAGGCTCCGCTCCGCAGCTTGATCTTCTGGACGACGACGAAGACTCGAAGTCCAAAAAAGAAGAAAAGAAAAGCGGCAAGAAAAAGAAAAAGTAGGAGCGGCCTTTGTTAGACCTCAAATGGGTCAGGGAAAATCCGGAGCTGTGCCGGAAGGCCCTGGCCTCCAAAAACTCCAAAGTCAATCTGGATGAGCTTCTCAGCCTGGACCAGGCCCGCCGCGTCTGCATTCAGGAGGTTGAGGAGCTCAAGGCCCGCCGCAATGCCGCCAATGAAGATGTGACCCGCCTTAAGAAAGAGGGCAAAAGTCAGGAAGCTAATGACCTGATCAGCTCCCTAAAGTCAATATCCCAAAAAATCAAGGAAATTGATGACAAGGTGGGTGGCATTGACCAAAAAATAGCCGATTTTATGTTCGTTATCCCAAATATTCCCCATGAAACAGTCCCTGTTTCCCAGGGACCTGAGGGGAATCAGGTGGTCCGGACCTGGGGAGAGCCCAAAAAATTCGATTTTAAGCCCAAAGACCACGTGGAAATAGGCTCTGAAAGGGGCTGGCTGAACATGGATTGGGGCAGCAAGATCGCCGGGTCAGGTTTTCCTGTCTATGCCCGTCTCGGCGCTCGTCTGGAACGCGCCCTGATCAACATGATGCTGGATATGCATATTTCAAAACACGGATATACGGAAGTGTGGCCGCCCGCGCTGGTCAACCGCGCGTCCATGACAGGGACGGGGCAGCTTCCCAAATTTGAAGAAGACATGTACAAGCTGCGTGACGACGATTATTTTTTGATTCCGACCGCGGAAGTTCCGGTGACCAATTTGCTGCGCGATGAAATTCTTCCGGAAAAAGATCTGCCCGTGAAGTTCACGGCATATTCGCCCTGTTTCAGAAGAGAAGCCGGTTCTTACGGAAAAGACACCAAAGGGCTTTCGCGAGTGCACCAGTTCGACAAGATCGAAATGGTAAAGTTTGTGAAGCCCGAAGATTCTTTGACCGAGCTGGAATCGCTTGTTCAAAATGCCGAGGCTGTGCTGCAGGCGCTGGAACTGCATTACCGCGTGGTGCTGCTCAGCACAGGCGACTTGAGTTTTTCCGCGGCCAAGTGCTATGATCTCGAAGCCTGGGCGCCCGGAACAGGAAAGTGGTTTGAGGTTTCAAGCTGTTCCACGTTTGGGGATTTTCAGGCGCGGCGCGCGAATATCAGGTTTCGCCGCGACAAGACGCAAAAAGCCGAATACGTTCATACGCTGAACGGTTCCGGCGTTGCGCTCGCGCGCGTGGTGCTTTGCCTGCTTGAAACGGTTCAGCCCAAGGATGATTCTGTGGAGCAGTTCCCCAAAGCGCTGAGACCGTATCTTAAAGTTTTGTCATAAAGTTCTGGAGAGGTGGCCGAGCCCGGCTTAAGGCAGCGGTTTGCTAAACCGCCGTGCCACCAAAAGTGGTACCGGGGGTTCAAATCCCCCCCTCTCCGTTTTTAGAAATAAAAACGCGGCTTGGTTATGCAGCTTCTGCCTGATTTTGATACAGGATTTGAAGGGAGCGCCGAGCTTTGTTGGTGCCGGCGCGGCTTGAGCAAGCGCCGGCGAACATTCG
>CAZIQJ010000177.1:0-5035 GCA_964541285.1 uncultured bacterium
CGACCGCATCGGCCGGGGCCAGCGACGATATCCGCGACACCGTGGACTACGCGGTGGTCGTCGAGCGGCTGCGCAGCGACCTCGCGGACAAGGAGCCTCAAAACGACAATCATGGCCTGTTTTTGTTGGGAGTCCATCGAAGAATGAAACGCTTCGGCGGGCCGCGCTTATTCCTTGGCGGCGCCTGCGGGAGTGGCCGCGACCGCTTCGGTGCTCAGCATCTTTTCGCGGACCTTGGCTTCAATCTCTTCAAGAAGTCTGGGGTTCTCTTTCAGGAACATACGCGCTGCATCCCTGCCCTGGCCGATTTTTTCGTCCTTGTAAAGGATCCAGGAACCCGACTTGTCGAAGACCTGATGCGTAGTCGCGAGGTCAATGATGGTGGAAGAGCGCGAAATACCTTCATCAAACAGGATGTCAAACTCGGCCTGCTTGAAGGGCGCCGCGACCTTGTTTTTCACGACCTTGACGCGGACGCGGTTACCGATGGCTTCCTCGCCTTTTTTCAGCGTTGCGATCCTGCGGATATCCAGGCGCATGGAAGAATAAAACTTCAGCGCTTTTCCGCCCGGCGTGGTTTCGGGGTTTCCAAACATGACGCCGATCTTGTCGCGGATCTGGTTGATGAAGATCAGGCAGGTCTTGGATTTGTGGATGATGCCCGTGAGTTTGCGCAGGGCCTGCGACATCAAGCGCGCCTGAAGGCCCATGTGGGAATCGCCCATCTCGCCTTCGATTTCCGCTTTGGGCACCAGGGCCGCGACGGAATCGATGACAATCAGGTCAATGGCGTTGGAGCGGACAAGCATTTCCGCAATCTGAAGAGCCTGTTCACCGGAGTCAGGCTGGGAAATCAAAAGCTCATCGAGTTTCACGCCGATTTTCTGTGCGTACTGGGGGTCCACTGCGTGTTCAGCGTCAATAAACGCAGCAACACCGCCCTGCGCCTGAACGCGGGCAACGATGCTGAGAGACAGCGTGGTCTTACCGGAAGATTCAGGGCCGAAAATTTCGACGATACGTCCGCGCGGAACACCGCCGACGCCGGTCGCGATATCAAGAGGGAGCGCGCCGGTGGAAAGCGCCACGATGTTGTCGCGGTGGCGGCCTTCTCCAAGTTTCATGATGGAGCCTTTGCCGAACTGCTTCTCGATCTGAAGAAGGGTCGTTTCAAGGGCTTTGGATTTTTCAGAAGCCAATTTTTTTAAAGCCGCTTCGGTTTTTTCAATGGCGGAAGCGCTGGGAGCTTTGATTGCGGGCTTGATTTCTTTTTCGGACTTTTTCTTGTCGCTCATTTTGTGGGTTCCCCTCTTGATTTTGAATTATTTTACTGGGTCTTGAAATGGCTGTAAAGGCCTATTCCGGCGGGCTTTGTAAGGCTTTTTCCTCCGGGCTGAAGGCAAAACTACCGGGGAAAGGCCGGGGTTGCAAGTTTTAACGGGTTTCCGGGTTTGTATTGTGGGAAAAGCGGACCCGAACCGGTTCAGATGAGCTTTTTCTCTTCTCCCCGCATCAGCCGCCCCACATTGGCCCGGTGCGTGTAGAAGATAAAAACAGCCAGAAAAAGGCCTACGGGGAAAAGATAGGTGAAAAGCGCCTGTCCGCGCAGGAAGAACCAGATGGAGATCGGAAAGAAAATCGCGGCTGCAAGGGATGCCACGGAAAGGATGCGGGTTGAGGCAAATACCGCGCACCAGAAGACAAAAGCGGTCAGGGCGGGCGCGGGCGCGATGCCCGTGAAGACCCCGAGAGAGGTTGCCACGCCCTTTCCGCCTTTAAACTTAAGCCAGACCGGAAACGTATTACCCAGCAAAGTCGCGACGCCCAGGACTACCGGAAAATAAACCGGGGCATCAAAGCCCATGAGGTGCGGCGGAAGGATCACGGCCGCGGCGCCTTTTGAAGCGTCAATCAGGAGGACGACAATCCCCCACTTTTTCCCGACAACGCGGAACACGTTGGTGGCCCCGATGTTTTTGCTTCCATGTTCGCGGATGTCGATTCCCTTCAGGGCTTTAGCCAGGAGAAGTCCGGTGGGAATGGATCCGATCAGATAAGCGAGAAGAATAGAGCCGGCAGTTATCATTTTAATGTCCCCAATCCGGAGAGTTCCCGGTTTAGATAAACGAGCAGGGACGCGATGGTCAGCGCCCCGGTCAGGTTCCAAAGGATGGATGAAAAAGGAAATTCCAGGAGGACCGCGATCAGGGTCGCCATCTGCCCAGCGGTGGTCAGTTTACCGAGAAAGTTTGGACGAACCTGCACTTTCCCCGTCATGAGATAAAGCACGATGAGCCCCAGGATAATGACAAGATCGCGGAACACAACGGCCACCGTGAACCAGAGCGGCGGGCGGTAAGGAAGTGTGTGGACCCATAAAAGGCCGATGATGCCTGAGAAAAGCAGGAACTTATCCGCGAGAGGATCAAGAAAACGGCCAAGTTCCGTCTGTGTGTTTGTCAGTCTGGCGATCATGCCGTCAAGGGCATCGCTCGCGGCCGCAATGCTGAAAATAGCAAGCGCTGCCCAGCGGTGAATTTCCTGCCCGTCTTTAAATGAGAGAAGTTCTGTAAAAAAGAATGGAACGAGGAAAAGACGGCCCAGCGTGATGATATTCGGAAGGTTCACGCGTGGACTTCAGAGGATTCCGAGTTTTCTGCCTTGGTCTCTTCCGTGGCGGCTGCGGGATGCGTGGCCAGGGCTGCTTTGGCGTCTGTATTCACTTTTACGGAAACCAGTTTGGACACGCCGGCTTCCTGCATGGTCACGCCGTAAAGAGCGTCTCCCATGGCAATGGTTTTCCGGTTGTGCGTCACGATGATGAACTGGGATTTGACCAGGAAAGATTTAAGCACAGCCAGGAAACGGTCCACGTTAGCTTCGTCAAGGGGGGCGTCAACTTCGTCCAGCACGCAGAAGGGCGACGGCTTGATCTTGAAAAGCGCGAACAGAAGAGCGATGGCGGTCAGGGCTTTTTCTCCGCCGGACAAAAGCGAAATATGCGTCAGTTTTTTACCTGGAGGCCGGACCACGATATCGATGCCGGACTCAAGCGGGTTGGTTTCATCCACAAGCACCAGCTTGGCGGAACCGCCGCGGAAAAGGGTCTGGTAATATTCCTGGAACATTTTCTGGACGTTCGTGAAGGTTTCCTCAAACAAGCCTTTGGTGGTCTTGTTAATTTTACGAATGGTCTCAAGCAGCTGCTCGCGCGCATCTTCCAGGTCTTTTTGCTGGCCCATCAGGAAATCATAGCGGGTCTTGAGTTCTTCATATTCTTCAATGGCCAGCAGGTTAACGGTGCCAAGGGACTCCACTTTGGATTTCAGACCCTGGATCATTTCTTCCAGCTTTTCCGCCTCACCTTCCTCCGCGGCATAGTCTGCGGAATTTAAATCGGGAAGTGTGATGCGGTAAGTCTGCTCAAGGCGTTCATGAATGGTTTTGTTCTGATAGCCCAGGTCCATCAGCTGCATTTCAAACTGATGAAGGGAGCCGCGGATTTCCTGCTGGCGGTTCTGCGCCTGCTGAAGCGAAGTCACTAGCTGCTCCAGAGCATTTTCGAATTTTTCTTTTTCCTGGCGGATCAGCTCAAGTTCAACGTCAGCCTGACGGCGTTTTTCTTCCAGTCCGGCCTGCTCAGCTTCAAGGGCCGCGTCTTCCTGGCGGATGGCCTGCTCTCTGGCTTGGATACTTTCCTTTTCCTGTTCCAGGACCGCAAGACGTTTGCCGTTGCGCGCATGGTGGTCTTTCATGATCTTGAGGGATTCTTCCAGGAGCAGCTCACGGTCTTCAAGGCCTGAGAAGCGGGCCTTGACCTCTGCCTGGTTTTGAAGTGCTGCGGATTTTTGCGCGTCAATCCGGTCGAAATCGCGGGAAAGGAGTTCGGTCTGGTTGCGGAGGTTTTTTTCCGCTTCCTCAGCCAGGGCCAGCTCGGCTTCCAGACGCTGACATTCGCGGGAAGCCTTTTCGTATTCGCTTTCCAGTTCCTGAGTTTCAAAATAAAAAAGGTCAAGCTCGCGCTGAAAGGATTGAAGCCGGTCTTCCATTCCCCTGCGCATGGATTCAAAAGATTCCTTGCGGACCAGGGCGTCTGTTCTGCGGGCTTCGGTCTGGTCCTGCTCCTGCTCGAGTTCCTGAAGGCGGACAGAGGAAGATTCAATTTCCGTTTTCTTGACCGCGGAAGAATTCCGCAGGGATTCGATTTCTTTCTCGAGCTGCTCGATATCGGAAACGCGCTTGAAGGAGCTTTGCTCATCAATGAAAGCGCCGCGGCAGAACATTTTTCCGTCCGGGCCAAGCATCAGGCCGTCCGGGGAAACGAAACGCCAGGAATTCATGGTGTAAGGAAGCAGTTCGCGGACATCCGGCGCCGTCAATGGAGCGGTCACGAAAATGCCGGTCAGATAATCACGGAAAAGCGGGTCATAACCTTCCGCGATTTCCACGGCTTCCGAGAGAGGAAAAAGAATTTTTGGATGCGCCGGCGCGGAGCTCATGGGCTCGCGGCGTGACTGCAGCTGTCCGTCGCGGACAAAAAGGCCGATTCCCGGAGTCTTCTTGAGGAGAATTTTTTCAATCACGCTTTCAGCCGCTTCCCAGGAATCCGCGACAAGTGAACGGCTGTAAGATTCCAGAGCTGTTTCAAGGGCCCATTCATAGCCGCTTTTGACTCTGAAAATGTGGCGGATCGAACGCAGCAGATGACGCTGGCTTTCGGAGACTTCCGCGATCAGGCTTTCTTCGTCCGCTGATGAGGCGTGTTCGAGTTCCTTAAGCATTTCAAAGCGCGTAATTTTTTCGTGGATCAGGCGCTCAAGCTCTTCAAGTTCCCGCTTGGAGTTTTCGTGGAACGCCAGGTTTTCCGCTTTTTCCTGGGCCAGACGCTCCGTGCTTTTCTGCGCCTCTTCAAGCTGCGCGGCAAGCGCCGTAATTTCCTTTTCGCAGTCCCCTTTTTTGCCGATCCATGCGTCATTTTCAAGCTTGACCCTGGCGGCGCTGGCTTCCTGCTTCTTTTTCTGCTGGGTATTGTTTT
>CAZIQJ010000178.1:0-1576 GCA_964541285.1 uncultured bacterium
ACCCAATAGCAAAAGCCATTGGGTATTTTGGTGTCCCTAACGGGATTCGAACCCGTGTTGCTAGAATGAAAATCTAGTGTCCTAGGCCAGGCTAGACGATAGGGACATAACCGGCGAAAAGTGAAGCAGGATTATACCGGGTTCCCCGCCTTGTGAAAAGCGGATTTTACCAGGTCACGGCCCCCTTGGCCGAGGAGGAAACCTGGCGGGCATACTTGGCCATGACGCCTGCAGCATACCGCGGTTTCGGGGCTTTCCATTTTTTAAGCCGCTTTTTGATTTCAGCGGCCGGAATCTTGACGTCGAGACGGCGTTTCGGAATGTCGAAGCGGATAATATCTCCGTTCCGGACGGCCGCGATCGGCCCGCCATCCGCGGCTTCGGGCGCCACATGGCCGACCATCAAACCTTTGGTCGCTCCGGAAAAACGGCCGTCCGTCAGCAGGCCCACGGATTTTCCAAGGCCTTCCCCCACAAGCGCGGCTGTCACGGCAAGCATTTCGCGCATGCCCGGCCCGCCTTTGGGGCCTTCATAACGGATGACCACCACGTCCCCAGCCTTGATCTTGCGCGCTTTCACGGCCGCGAACGCGTCATCTTCACAATCAAAAACTTTGGCAGGGCCTTCAAATTCCAGCCTGTCTTCTCCCGCAACTTTCAGAACACAGCCTTCAGGTGCCAGGTTGCCTTTCAGAATCACAAGGCCGCCCGTGGGCTTGAGCGGGTTGGACAAAGGCCGCAAAACTTCCTGGTCCTTTGTTTCCGCGGCGCCTTCGGATTCTTCAGCAATGGTCTTGCCGGTCACGGTGATGCAATCCTTATGAAGCAGCTTGGCCTGCAGCATGCGGCGGACCAGCAGGCGGAAACCGCCGACATTAAAAAGATCACTGGCCACAAAACGTCCGCCCGGCTTCAGGTCACCCAGAAGCGGGGTTTTGGTGCTGAGCCGGTCAAAGTCCTCAATCGCGAGCTTGATGCCCATTTCATGCGCCAGCGCGAGCAGGTGCAGGACCGCGTTGGTGGAGCCGCCGGTCATGGCCACGGACACAATCGCGTTTTCAATGGACTTCCGCGTAATAATTTTCGAAGGCCGCAGGTCTTTTTTAATCAGCTCAACCGCGAGCTTGCCCGCGTCAAAACACGCTTCATCCTTGCGCGGGTCCATGGCCGGAATTTCATTGGCCCAGATGGGAGAAATGCCCATGACCGCAAAAGCCGTGGACATGGTGTTGGCCGTGAACTGGCCGCCGCACGCGCCCGCGTTGGGGCAGGCCACGTTTTCAAGCTGGCAGAGCTGGGCCTGGGTCATGTTTCCCGCGGAGAATTTTCCGACCGCTTCAAACACATCCTGAATGGTCACATCTTTTTTCTCGTAATGCCCCGGGTCAATGGAGCCGCCGTAGATCATGAGCGAAGGAACGTCCAGACGCGCAAGCGCCATGACGCAGCCGGGAATGGTCTTGTCGCAGCCTGAAATCGCGACCACGCCGTCAAAGTAATGCCCGCGAGCCACAAGCTCAATGGAATCCGCCACGATTTCGCGGCTGATCAAAGAAGTCTTCATGCCTTCCGTACC
>CAZIQJ010000178.1:1586-5011 GCA_964541285.1 uncultured bacterium
GTCGGAAATAGCGATGGTGTTGTATTCAATGGGGGTGCCGCCCGCTTCGCGGATGCCCTGCTTCACTTTTTCGGAAAGCCGGCGGAGATGCGAATTGCAGGGAGTGGTTTCAATCCAGGTATTGGCAACGCCGATCATGGGCTTGGCCAGATCCTCATCGGTCAGGCCCAGGGCCTTGAGCATGGCGCGTGCCGGAGCGCGGGACGGGCCTTCTGTAATAGTAGCGCTTCTTTTATTAAGCTTCATAGAGGAAGACTCCTTAAAAAAGTTGAGTGGGAATTATAACACAGACCCGCAAAGCATCAAATGCCGCTTTACACACGCCTCCGGCGGCCTTAAACTGATCCGCCATGAAGCAGAAAACTCCCCGTTTCCAGGCCATTCTCTTCGATATCGACAATGTTCTGGTGGACACCCGGCGGTCCTATCTGGATGCCATCCGCTGGTGCGTGGACATTTTCCTGACCCACGGAAAAATCCCCCATTTCAGACCGCACAGGCCCCACCGCAAACCCCAGGTCCTGAGCCCTAAAGATGTCAGCTACTTCAAACTTCTGGGCGGGTTTAACGACGACTGGGACTGCTGCTACGGTCTGCTGGTTTACCTTTTAACACTGACCGTGAAGGAACGTACTGCCGCAAACCTTCACGCGGCCATTGACCTACCCTCTTTTCTGAAACAGGTCAAGGAAAGGCCGCTGCGCGTTTCAGGTATTGTCAAAATGCTGGGCAGAAACCCCGCCATCACGATTGAAAAAATTTCGCGGATTTTCCAGGAAATCTACCTTGGCCCTGAACTTTTTGAAAAAGAGGAAGGCAAACCGCCCATTTACTGGAAAAAAAATGGATTGATCCAGCTTGAGAAACCTGTTTTCAAAAAAGCGACTCTTGAAAAACTCAAGGCCGCGGGCATCAAGCTGGGCATCGCGACCGGCCGGTCGCGCTTTGAAGCGGAATATGTTTTAAAGCGTTTCGGCATCCTTCATCTCTTTGACGCGTCCACCACCATGGATGAAGTCAAAAAAGCGGAACAGGCCCAGGGTAAGTCCCTGCGCAAGCCTCACCCCTTTTCCCTGGTTGAAACCGCGAAGCATCTGGGCGTGAAAAAGAACCTGCTCTATGTGGGCGACCTTCCGGATGATATGCTGGCGGCCAAACACGCGCGGCCTGAGGCGGAAATCGCATGCGCGGGGTTCCCGAAATTTGACGCGGATCCGGCCTCAGCGCTGAAAGAACTTCTGAAGACCAAACCTGATTTTATCCTGCAGAAACCCGCCGAACTCCTGAAAATCGCGGGGCTTTAAGCTTAATCCTGCCGTACTCTAGGCCAGAATCGCTTTTTTGAGAAGGCGATGGCCGATAAACAGCAGCAGCAGATTCGGCAGCCAGTAGGCAACCGGAGCGGGCAGAACGCCCTGGACGGAAAGAGTTTTGGCCCCCACGAAAAGCACGTAGTAAAAGCTGGCCGCGGCCATTGAAACCCCGAAACTGAGCACAATTTCCCCGCGATGCACCAGCACCGCGATCGGGATGCCCACAAACACAAAGATAAAACAGCCGAAAGCAAACGCGATGCGGTGGTGGAACGCGCTCCAGACTTCCCGCCTGTCTTTTTTGGAAAGCTCAGGGTCTTTGGAGCGCATCAAAAGCTCCGCGAGCGTGTATTCCCGCATTTTCTTTTTCATCAGCCGGACATCGTCGGTCGCGAGCGTGGGAAATTCGTAAGTCTTGAACTGAATGGCCTGCACGCTGGAGTTTTCCGCGTCTGAAACGCTTCCATCATAAAGTTTGATTTCAAGCTGGGAGTGGTCCTTGCGGGTGATGATCTCTCCCCTCTCAGCCATGACCGTCCGCACTGCTTTTTCCGCGCCGTCGCTTTCATAAGCCACGATGTCGCGCATCTGCGTGCCGTTCATTTCCTTGGTCAGGAAAACCAGGTTATCGCTCAGCTTCACAAAACGGCCCGGTTCAATAATGGCTCCGGGGTGTTTGATCAGCATCTGTTTGGTGACCTTGCGGAACTCAAAACCTGAATTGGTCGCGACCTGGTCATTAAACACAAACATGATAAAACTCAGCGCGAGTCCGGCCAGAAAAGCCGGAGTCATGATCAGAAAGGGGTTGATGCCGGAAGCTTTCATGGCGCGGATTTCATTGTTCTGCGACAGGTTTCCGAAAACAATGATGACCGCTGTCAAAAGACTCATGGGAACGGTGTAGCTGACCATTTCAGGCAGCGCCAGCAGAAGAACATAGCAGGTGTCCCAGAGCGGAATACCGCGGCCGATGATAAAATCCGCGACCCGGACGAGGTAACCGGCAAGAAAGATGAAACTGAGCGTGACCGCGCTGAGCGCGAAAGGCATCCAGCTTTCCTTGAGAATGTATTTCTGGAGAATTTTCATCAGCCTGTGTTCCTTAAACCGTGAGCCACGCCGTTGACCGAAAGCGAAACCGCCCTTTCCAGCGCTTCTTTCTGCTTCGGCTCATCTTTTCTCAATCTCTTGAGCATGATGACCTGGGCGTAGGAAAGCGGGTCAATATAGGGGTTGCGCAGATTAATAGAATGTTTCAGCGCGTAAGAGTCCTGAAGGATTTCCTTCTGCTCCGTGATGGAAAGGATCGCGCGCAGCGTCATATCAAACTCTTTTGAAATCACGCGGAAGTATTTGTCCCGCAGGGCCTCGTTCTGCACCAGGCCCGCGTACTGCTTGGCAATGTGGATGTCCGCTTTTTGCGTGCTCATCTGCATGAAGTCCACGATAGCACGGAAGAAAGGCCACTGGCGATACATTTCCTTGAGCACGGAAAGGCCGGTCATGGTGTTGGCGGAAAGATACGCGTCAACGGCCGCGCCAAAACCAAACCAGCCGGGCACGGTCTGACGCGACTGCATCCAGCTGAATACCCAGGGAATCGCGCGGAGATCATTCAAGCCTGTCGTTTCCCTGCGCTTGGCAGGCCGCGAACCAATGTTCAAACGGGAAATTTCGCTGATCGGCGTGGACTGCTGGTAATATTCAAAAAAACCTTCGCCGTCCACCAGCATGCGGTAACACTTGAAAGCTTCGGTGGAAAGTTCTTCCATGACCGATTCCCAGCGCTTGATTTTCGGCCCCGGCTCCTTGTCGAGCACGGTCGCGGCCAGGACCGCGGAAATGACCAGGTCAATATTGCGTTCCGCGATCACGGGGTTGGCATACTTGGAAGAAACCACCTCGCCCTGCTCCGTGATCTTGATGCGGCCGTTCAGAGTGCCGCGCGGCTGGGCCATGATGGCCTGGTTGGTCGGGCCTCCGCCGCGGCCGATAGTGCCTCCGCGGCCGTGGAAAAGCGTCTGCTTGATCTTGAATTTTTTGGCTACGTCCGTCAATTCCTTCTGGGCGCGGTAAAGGCACCAGTTGGAAGTCAAAAAGCCGCCGTCC
>CAZIQJ010000179.1:0-4988 GCA_964541285.1 uncultured bacterium
CGCTGGGCGGCCTTGAAATGATGAAGCAGGTCCGTGAAACTGTGAACCTGCGC
This sequence comes from uncultured bacterium, assembly GCA_964541285.1. Taxonomy (GTDB): domain Bacteria; phylum Omnitrophota; class Omnitrophia; order Omnitrophales; family Aquincolibacteriaceae; genus CAYLPP01. Next base: position 54 of record CAZIQJ010000179.1, read on the forward strand.
GCGAAGGGGAAGAAGGACAAGCCTTTGATTCTGGGCGTGACGATTCTGACCAGCCATACGGAGAAAGACCTTTCTGAGCATCTGGGGATTGAACGCAAGCTCAATGACCAGGTCCTGCATCTGGCGGGGCTGGCCAAAAAGGCGGGGCTGGACGGTGTGGTCAGCTCTCCGCAGGAAATTACCCTAATCCGCGAGAAATTTCCCAAGGATTTTCTTATTGTCACCCCGGGCATTCGGCCTGCGGGCAGCGACAAGGGAGACCAGAAGCGTACCTTTACTCCAGCGGACGCTTTGGAGGCCGGTTCTTCATATATGGTCATTGGCCGGCCTATTTACGCGGCCTCCAGCCCGCGCGAAGCCGCGCTGGATATTCTCAAAAGCCTTCAGTAGTTCTTTTCCCTTTCTCGTTCCTCCTCATTTTTTCTGCTTTTAAACAGCACTTTCATGATTCATATAGCAATTTCCAACAATCCGGAACAACATGAGATTTCTTTAAACTATTCTGACATAAGGGGTTACGTCAAAAAAAATGAGGCTTTCGCCTTGCAATGACCAAACTCGCGTGTTACACTTCTTTCACTATTTTATAAAGCTCACCAAATCCTAGGACAAAAAACTATGACAAAAAAACAAAAATCTCTGGCTGCGGTTCTTACGCTTCTTTGCTTTTTCGTTTCAAATCTTTCTGGCTTTGCTGCTCCGCAAATTCAGACCGCCGGAGGCTTTTCTGACGTCCAGGGTGTGTCCACTTTCGAAATCAATATTCCCTCGGATCTGGGAACTATTGAGAACCTGCATTCAGGTTCCGGCCCCGCGCTGATTCATATTCAGACGGCTCACGGAAATTATGAAGCGCAGAAAAAAATCCAGGGTATCCTGGAATATCTGAAACAGAATTACGGGGTCAAGCTCGTCCTTCTTGAAGGCAGCTCTTTTAAATTTGATTCTGAGTATCTCCGCTTTTTCCCCGACCAGATGAATGTCACGCGCGATATCGCGGACCGCCTCACGAAGCAGGCGCTGGTGAAGGGCGCTGAACTTTTCCTGATGGACAACCCGGATGTACAGGCCTACGGTATTGAAAAGCTTGAGACTTACCGCGCCAACGGCGATGCTTTTAAAGCGGTTCTGACCCAGCAGCAGAAGACTGAAGGTTTTCTGCAGGGGATGAACATGCAGATTGAACGCCTGACCAGCCCTTACCTTAATAAAGACCTCCGCTCCTTCCTTGCCCGTCTTGATGATTTTGAAGCGAAAAAAGTTCCCCTGATGGACTGGGTTTCCTTTCTTCGCGGCCAGACCGAAAAGTTCCTGAACATTGACCTTTCCGACGCGGCTTACCAGGTTGACTGGCCCATGATGGTCCGTCTTTTTACCCTGAGCGAGTTTGAAAAGAAGATGGACATGGCCGCTTACGGACAGGAAAAAACCGGTTTTCTTCAGGCGATCAAGGCTGTTCCCGCGGACACCCGCGCGCAGATTGAAAAGCTTCTGAACTCTCCGATTTCCCGTCATCAGCTCGCGGATCCCGAAACCGGTATCCTGTTCGAGCGAATGGTTTCCGCTCTTCCCCAGGATTTTGATTTTTCGAAATTTCCCAACGTAAAACTTTTCATCGGTCACCTGATTCTTCAGAGTGAAATCCACAGCGATGTCCTGATGGCGGAAATGGACCGCCTGGTTGAAAAAATCTCCGTGCGTCTTGCCCAGACCCCTGAAGAAAAGAAACTTCTTTCCATTCTTAGCGACTACCGCCTTCTTAAAAAACTTTTCGCGCTTGAATTGACTCCCGGCGATTATGACAAGCTTGTGGTTCGCGGCGGCGAAGCCCGTCCGGACCGCGTGGCTGAAAGTTTTCTTGAAATCAACGGCAGCAAGCGCGTCAAGGACATCAAGTTCGAACACCTGGAAGACATCAACCTTCTTCAAGAGCGCGCGCTTGAGTTTTACCGCCTGGTCAAGGAACGTGATAACGCCATGACCGCGAACATTGAAGACCGCCTGAAAAAGGAAGGCGTTGATAAGGCGGTTGTGATCACCGGCGGTTTCCACGCTCAGCCTTTTGAAGATTTCTTTGCCAGCCAGGGTTATGCCTACGCTCTTATTTCTCCGAAGATCACGTCCCTTGAAGGGGACACCGGCCGCAAGGCTTACGTGAACTCGATTTTGCAGAACCGCAATTACATCAAGCAGACTTACGAATCGCCCTCCGGCGTCAGCCACACAGCGGCTGAAACCGCGCAGGTGGGCGCTGATCCTTATTACATCGCGCCGTTTATCATCAGCGACGCGGACGCGGCTTTTGCTGCGCAAGGCAATCCTCTGAATCTGGAGCAGCTCGGCACGAGTCTGGGCGCTACCCGCTGGTTTCAGGAGCAGTTTGGCGGCGTTTCCCTTGGCTATGTTAATGAAGGCCCGGCCACTGCGGTTGAAGTCCGTTACCCTACGGGTGTCACGGAACGCCTCGCGACTTCCCAGCAGGTCATTACCCGCACCCGCCTTGCCATTAACCCCGCGGTGACTTCTGCCGCCGGGAATACGGACGCGGTTCAGAGCAGCTTCAATATCCCTCAGGAACAGATGGACCGTGATTTTGCGGCCGCTATTTCCGGAAGCAGCACGGGGCAGAAGCGTTCAGAAATCCGCGGCTTGCTGCTGACCGCTGCTTTGCTCGCGGGCGCTGCCGTGATTTCCAGTGAAGCTCCGGCCCAGGAAGTGAAGCCTGCGATTGAGCAGAAAAAGGAAGCCACTCCGGCGGAAATGATTGCTGCCGTGAAAAAGGGAACTTCTGCCGAGAGACAGGCGGCTGCTGAAAACATTGCTGCGGCCATTGAGAAAAACAAAAAAGATCCCAAGTATGTCCAGACACTCGTGAAGGGACTTGTTGAAGGCCTTCAGGTTATGGACGCGAACATCAATCAGATCGGCAAGGAAATGGCTGCCGACAAAGCCAATGAAAAAGCGGAAGAGCTTGTCAAACGCGCGGACGCTGAAAACAATACTTCCGCCGCTCTGAAAAAGGCGCTTGTCGCCGGAGGCGATACTTCGGTGGACGCCCTGATTGAAGTCCTGAAAGACGACAAGATTGGCGCCCGTGTCCTGAGTTCAACCGCGAGTGTTCTGGGTGAGCTGAAAGCAAAAAAAGCGGCCCCTGCTCTTGCCGCGGCCTTTAAAACCCAGTATGGAAAACTCGGCAAGCATGAAACTGCCGGGCTGAATTCCCGTTATTTTTACTCCCTTGCTACTGTGTCGCAGGTGCTTCTCCGTGAAATCGCGGATGAAAGAGCCCTGCCGGATGTTCTTTATGTTTATGGTCTTGAAACAAAAGCGACCGGGAACCCTCTTCTCCATGGGAATATCCGGAACGGGCTGGAAAAAATACTGCCTGCGATCACGGACCAGAAATTGAAAACCCAGGTGGAGGAAGCTCTCAAGCGTTCCGAAATGCGTGTGCTTCCCGCGGGCATTACGCCTGACGAAGAAAGCTGGGGCCCGCTTTACGCTTCCGGCGAAATTGTTCAGGAACCCGTGAAGGGCAACATCCGCGCCACGCAGCGCGGTGAAGTTCCCGCTATCCGTACCATGAGCCCTGAGGAACGCGCTTTTTACACCAAAGTTTTTGTGGAAGCTGCCCGGCGCGGCTGGGTGGCCAGCATGATCCTGACCGGCGGCGCGGGAACCCGCATGCCGCTTAACAGTTATCCTCCGGCTTTGAGGACCCCGCTTTCCCAGCGTTTTGAGCTGGTTACGCGCAATCAGGGCTGGCAGGTCGTCAATTCCCAGCCTTTTGGTGAAAAGGACGAAATGCTCCTTTCTCTTCTGGTCACGGCCGAAGGCTATCAGCAGCAGAGCCAGGTCATGGGTTCTCCGGAATTCAAAACCAAGGGATTGATCCCTGCGGTGGAGATCGGCGGACGCTGGAAAACTTTCCTTGGGCTGGATGCGCTGAACATGGCGCGGTTTCTCCAGCAGCTCGGTATCCCCAAAGAAAAAATGCCTTACATCGCGGCCCTTGGCGCGGACAATCAGGTCGCGATCAAGCGCTTCCTTGAAGCCGGCGGTTTCGCGGACAAGCTTGATATCGTGACGTATGTCGGCTATCCAGGCAAACGCGTTGTGGCTCATGAAAAAGACACCGCTGCCGTTATTGCAGGCCTTAAGAAAAAGCGCGGAGACAATCAGGGCAGGCTTGACCGCAATGAATACCGCGACCTTTCTGAAAAAGGCGCGCTTGAAAAAGAAAACGCCCTGCTTGATCAGCAGCTTGCGGACCTTGATACGGACGCTTACCGTGAATACGCGCGTCTTAACGCGGGTAAGGTGCTTCCCGTTGCCGCTCCCCGCGGACACGGCGGCATTCTGCACAACATGTTCAACGATTACAGCAACCAGGAACTGATTTTGAAACTGGCCAAGCGCGGCACCAAGTTCGTGTTTATGCGCAATATCGATAACACAGTGGCTCGTAAAGACGAAGACTGGGCTGTTTTCATGGGTTACATGATTGCAGGTCATTTCGATCTGCTTTTGCAGGGCTCGCTCCGCCCCGAAGGCCAGAGCGGCGGCGCTTTTATCACTCATCTTGACCGTCCGGGACAGCCGATTCAGAGCGCGGAAGATCCGAGCCTGAAGGGAACTTCGGTCAACCCTAAAGAAGCGCCGTTCATTAACAACGCGGTCGCGGGCGCTGCCATTCTTGATTATATGACGCAGGTTTATCACACTTCCCGCCGCGAACTTGCTGAAATCGCGCGTATCCGTGATGCTTCTGTGCGTCATGCCCGTGAAGCTGAAATCCGCAGCCGCGGTTTTGGACGCTATCCTATTAACCCTGTTCCTAAAGTGGTTCAGATTACCAACCATCCTGAACACCCGCTGAACGGCAAATGGGTTGTCGGAACCGGCGTTGAAACCAATATGTGGGAATCTTCAGGT
>CAZIQJ010000180.1:0-4970 GCA_964541285.1 uncultured bacterium
AAAAAAGCGCTGGAATTCGGCATGAAGGAAGTGGAAGTTTTCGTCAAGGGTCCGGGAGCCGGCCGCGAATCAGCCATCCGCGCCCTCCAGGCTTCAGGTCTTGCAATCAGCGCGATTCACGACGTTACGCCTATTCCGCACAACGGCTGCCGTCCGCCGAAGAGAAGGAGAGTTTAATTTTATGGCACGTTATACCGGACCCGTTATCCGTTTACACCGCCGCGAAGGCATCAACCTTGGTCTTAAAGGCCGCCGCGCGACGGATGAAAAGCATGACCGCCGCCTGACCCAGTTTCCCGGTCAGCACGGAAAGAGCCGTACCAAGCTTTCCGACTATGGCGTTCAGATGCGTGAAAAACAGAAACTTAAAAGGATTTACGGAGTTCTGGAGCGCCAGTTCCGTGTTTTCTTCGCCCGTGCCGTGCGTATGCGCGGTGTGACCGGCGAAATGCTGATCCAGCTGCTCGAACGCCGTCTGGACAGCGTTGTCTACCGCCTTCTGTTTTCGGCTTCCCGCCGTGAAGCGCGCCAGATGGTCAGCCATGCTCTTATTTTCGTGAATGACCGTGTCGTGACGATCCCTTCTTTTATCGTCCGCCCCGGTGACAAGATCTCGGTCCGTAAAAAGGAAGCCACGCAGAAACGCGTTCTGGCCAGCCTTGAGAAGTGGAAAGACCTGACGGTTCCTGAATGGCTGTCTTTGGACCCCAAGACTCTTGAAGCAACGGTTGTCCGCCTTCCGACCAAAGCGGATGCGGCGCTGCCGGTTGAAGAATCTCTGATCGTCGAGTTGTATTCGAAATAATAAAGTTCTGAAAGAATCCAAGGAGGATTAAAATGGGAATTCGCTGGAAAACGTTTGAAACACCGAAGAGGCTGGAAGTGGATAAAGCCACTTTGACGCCCACTTACGGCAAATTTTTGGCAGAGCCTTTTGAGCGCGGTTACGGCACCACGATCGGCAACGCGCTTCGCCGCGTTCTGATTTCATCGATCGACGGCGCCGCTGTGACCAACATTAAGGTCGACGGCATGCTGCATGAGTTTTCTTCGGTGGAAGGCGTGATGGAAGATGGTTCCCAGATCGTCATGAACATCAAGAAGCTCGTGATGCGCTACCACGGCAAAGGCCCCAAGAAGATCGTTCTTGAAGCCAAGAAAAAAGGCCCTCTTACCGCTAAGGATATTCAGGCGGATGAGACCGTTGAGATCATCAATACGGACCTGGTCATCTGCAACCTGACCAAGGACATTCCGTTCCGGATCGAAATGGAAATCGGCCGCGGCCGCGGTTACCTGCCTGCTGAAAGAAACAAGCAGGAAGGCTCCCCGATCGGCATGATTCCAGTGGATTCTATTTTTTCCCCGATCACCAAGGTGAACTTCATGGTTGAAGACACCCGTGTCGGACAGACCACGGACTATGACCGCCTGATCCTCGAAGTCTGGACCAATGGCGCCATCAGCCCTGAAGAAGCGCTTCTGTACGCTTCCAACATTCTTCAGCGTCACCTGGATATTTTCGTCAACTACGGCGAGATTCCGATTGAAGAAGAGGAAGAGGAAGAAGAAGACCTGGGCTTCAAGGAACTTATTTCCAAGCCCATCAGCGAACTCGAGCTTTCGGTCCGCAGCGCGAACTGCCTTGAAGCCGCCAACATCAAGACCATTGGCGACCTGGTGGTGAAGACTGAAGCCCAGATGCTGAAATATAAAAATTTCGGAAAGAAGTCTCTTTCTGAAATCGTCGCCATTCTGACTACCATGGGATTGGGTCTCGGCGTGAATGTTGAAGAGCGTCTCAAGGGCAAAAAAGCCCCTGCGGCCGCCGCTCAGCCCGGAGCCGGAGCTTAAGTTCCAACAAATTCGATTTAAGGAAAAAAACATATGCGCCACGGCAGATTACGCAGAAAACTCGGAGTAAAATCGAACCACCGCAAGGCCCTTCTCAGGAACCTTGTCCGGCACCTTGTGATTTACAAGCGGATTCAGACCACCTGGGCGAAAGCCAAGGAAGCCAGCGCTTTTGCTGACGGAATGGTCGAGCTTGCGAAAAAGGGAGCCGATCTGCACGCCCGGCGCACGTTGATTTCCAAAATCCGCTGCCCCAAAACCGCGGGCATGCTGATCACCCAGATCGCGCCTCATTTCAAGGAACGCAAGGGCGGTTACACCCGCGTTCTGAGACTTGGCAACCGCGTGGGTGACGGCGCGGATATGGCGCTTCTTGAGTTCACGGCGGCCATTGAAGCCCCCAAGAAACCCAAGAAGGAAAAGGCCAAGAAGGCTGCTCAGGATGCTCCGGCCCGCAAGGAAGCCGCTCCTGAACCCAAGACGACGAAGAAAAAAGATTCTCACGAAGGTAAAATTTCCGAATCCCGCAAAGAAGAGAAAAAGGCTTCTTCTGAAGAAAAGAAGGAGTCTGAAAAGAAAGGCGGGTTCTTAGGTGCCCTCCGCAGATTCCTTAAGGGAGACGACGAACGTTAACCGGATTGAACTCTCCAAAAGAGTTCAATCAGTAGCCCCTTCCGTGACCTTGGCCATCGCGGCCAAGGCCGCGGAAATGAAGGCCGCGGGCAAAGACGTCGTTTCACTTAGCGCCGGCGAACCGGATTTTGACACCCCTTCCTTTATCAAGGAAGCGGCCATTTCCGCCCTTCAAAAAGGCCAGACCAAGTACACCCCGGCCAGCGGCACGCTTGACCTTCGCAAGGCCGTGGCAGCCAAGCTGCTTCGTGACCAGGGCCTGACCTACACTCCCGCGCAGATCATTGTTTCCACAGGCGCCAAGCACTCTATTTTCAATATCCTTTTCGCGCTCTTGAACGAAGGGGATGAAGTCGCCATTCCCACGCCTTTCTGGCTGAGCTATCCTGAAATGGTCACGGTGCTGGGCGGCAAATCCGTTTTTCTTGAGACCGACGGCAAGACGGATTTCAAACTGACGCCGCAGATCCTGAAAAACGGGCTGAGCGCCAAGACAAAAGTTTTGATTTTGAATTCTCCCTCCAACCCCACGGGCGCGGTTTATTCCAAAGAAGAGCTTCAGGCCCTGATCCAGGTGCTGAAAGAATTTCCCCGTGTCGTGGTGCTGAGCGATGAGATCTACGAAAAACTGATTTATGACGGCCGCAAGCATTACTCCATTGCCCAGCTGGACCCGGAAATTTTCAAACGCACCGTGGTCGTGAACGGCCTGAGCAAGGCTTATTCCATGACCGGCTGGCGCCTGGGTTACGCGGCCTGCCCGGACAACGCGCTTGCGCAGGCGGTGGGAAGCATTCAGTCACACTCCACATCCAATGCCACTTCGTTCTCACAGGCGGGTGGCGTGGTTGCCCTGAACCAGGGCGAGGAAGACGCGGCCAAAATGCGCGCGGTTTTTGAAAAACGCCGCACGGATTTTGCCAAAAAAATCGCGGCCATTCCCCATATGAAACCTTTTGTGGCCCAGGGCGCTTTTTACCTCTGGGTCGATATCAGCTCCTCAGGGATCGATTCCCTGACCCTTTCCCAGCGCCTGCTGGATGAAGCCCTTGTCGCGGTGGTGCCGGGCAAACCCTTTGGCTCGGACAAGCATATCCGCCTCAGCTACGCCACTTCCGAGCAGCAGCTCGACGAAGCCGCCAGGCGCCTTACTGCCTTTTTTTCCAAGATTTAACTGTAAGAGCAGGTCATCCCCGAATGGTGGAGCCGGGGATCAAAACAGCGCCATTTTTCTCTTTAATCAACCCCGCATAATTAGAAGGGGTAACGAAACTATAATTATGTGCAGAGTAAGAGTAATTTCTAAAAGCTAAGGATTAAAAATATGGCTTTTTTCGTTTTTGGCGCTGGAGCTACTAGGGGATGTCAATTCGTAGACCCCGAAAAGGATTCTTGCTTACCGCCTACCGACGCTGATTTTTTTACTCAGCTTCAACGGGTTCAGAATAAAAAACATCATAAAGCTATACAAGGTGTTATGGAAGATGTTGTTGAGCTTTTCGGGAATAATTTTTCTACTTCTATGGAAACGGTATTTACAACCATAGAACATGCCATTCGAATGGTGACGTTGATGGGCGGTAACAAACGCTTTAATAAGGAAGAGTTAGAACATAAACGTGAAAGACTGAAACAAGCGATAGCCTTTGTGTTTGAAGATTCCCTTACAAAGAGAAAGAAAGATGGAAGTTCAAGCTTGAACCCACATCCCTGCAAATATCATCAGAGATTCGTACAAGAAATTCTAAGAAAAACTGACGTTTTAGTTGGATTTAATTACGATTGCGTTTTAGATTACGCCTTAAAAGAATATGGTCAGGGGAAATGGAATGCTCGTTATGGGTACGGGTTTAATTTAGGTTCGCGTGGGCACAAAATAAAAGGTGACAAGGTTTGGCAACCGAAATTATCAGGCAGGCCAGTAACGGGAGAAGGATCTGTGAAATATTTTAAACTTCACGGCTCATTACATTTTGATTTTGATCCGGAAGTTGAGAGTTCGGTTGTAAAACTGAAAGCGCGACCGTATACAAGACAGGCTGGCGATATGCACTTTGCTATTATTCCACCGGAGTGGAATAAAACATTTGATCAAGGGCATTTCGCTGTTCTTTGGAAGAAAGCTGCTGCGGCGATTTCTAAGACGCGCGAATTAATCATTATTGGTTATTCCATGCCTGCGACAGATTTGCACGCCTCCTCTTTATTCAGAACAAGCTTATCAGCATCAAAAAAACTGCGAACTCTGGTTGTTGTTAACCCAGATAAGGAGGCAAGACGGCGAGCCAGGGCTGTCGTTCAGGCGGGTCTTGGTTTGCAAACTAAAGTTCTGTCTTTTGATACACTTGCGGAGTTTGTAAATACGCCTAGAAGCGTATGGGGGAATTAAAAAAGAAACAAATTGCTACCGGTACTCCAAGTACCTGGCTTAAGAGGAAAGCATGATTGAGCATTTTCCTAAAACAAGGCTGGAGGCGTTCAGC
>CAZIQJ010000181.1:0-4964 GCA_964541285.1 uncultured bacterium
GGCAGGTTTTCTTGGTGCGCGTCTTCTTTATATCGCCCAGAATTTTTCCGATTATGTTTCCAACCCGCTTGCTGCCTTTGCGGTCTGGGAAGGCGGACTGATTTTTTACGGCGGAATGGCCGGGTCTTTTTTTTGCCTCTATATTTTTTCGAGGATCAAAAAGATTTCCTTTCTCGGGATACTGGATTTCGCGCTCCCTTTTGTGGCGTTGACCCACGGATTCGGGCGTCTGGGCTGCTTTTTGAACGGCTGCTGCGGCGGCAAGGCCTGCGACCTTCCCTGGGCTGTGCGCTTTCCGGAAACCGATATCAGTGTCCATCCCGCCCAGCTTTATGAGGCGGCCTTTGATTTCCTTCTTTTTTTCATGCTTTCCCGTGAGGCGGCGAAAAAGGAAGGGGATTTCCGCGGCAAGGTCAGTCTTCTGTATTTCTTTTTCTATGGGGCCATCCGTTTCAGTCTGGAGTATGTGCGTTCCGGAAATCCTTACTGGTATTTTCTGACCGTAAACCAGTGGTTCAGCCTGACTGTCATGGCTGTTTCCGCGGCTTTTTATTTTTCCCGCCATTTATGGTCAAGGCCTGATGAAAACGCGTGAAATCGTAGTCATGCCCGGGCAGGAAGGGCAGCGGCTGGACGTTTTTCTGGCCCAGGAACTTTCCGAGCATTTTTCCCGGTCCCAGATCAAGAAGTGGATTGACCAGGGCGGCGTCAAGATCGCGGACCGGCAGGTCAGCGCGCATTACAAGGTCAAGGCGGGCGATTCCATTCATGTTGAACTCGCGGAAGCGCCGGACGACGGTACGCGCGCCGAAAACATTCCGCTGGAAATTCTTTATGAAGATGAAGATCTTCTGCTGATCAACAAACCCGCGGGGATGGTGGTGCATCCTGCCAACGGAAACATGAGCCACACGCTGGTCAACGCGCTGCTTTTCCACGTTAAAAAACTTTCCTCCGCGGGCGGTTCGGTGCGGCCCGGCATTGTGCACCGGCTGGACAAGGACACTTCCGGCATCATGGTCATTGCCAAAAATGACAAGGCCCACGCTTTTCTCGCCAAACAGTTCAAGGACCAGACGATCGAGCGTATTTACCGGGTGGTGGTGCGCGGCGTTGTTGAACATCAGGAAGGCGTTTGTGAGGAAGCCATCGGCCGCGCGTTTCTGAACAGGAAAAAAGTCATTATCAAGCCTTCGGGCGGGCGCGATGCCATGACCTTTTTTACCGTGCTTCAGCGTTTTGCCAAGGCCACGCTCCTGGAAATCCGGCTGCAGACCGGAAGAACGCATCAGATACGCGTTCATATGCGGCACATGGAACATCCTGTGCTGGGCGACCCCATGTACGGCGTGGCTTCCCCGTGGATCAACCGTCAGGCCGTGCATGCTTTCAGCCTGGGCCTGGTCCATCCCTCGACCGGAAAGAGGCTTTACCGGGAAGCGCCGGTTCCGGACGATATGCAAAGCCTTCTGAAGCGCCTTGCTTCCGAATAGGGAATAGCCTAAAACCTCTCTTACGGGTATAATACCGCGCTTATGCCGCTTTTACTGGTCGCAAGCTTCGGCTTGCTGGTCTCTTTTTTTGCGAATTTGTTTCAGTTTTTTTTGATCAGGCCTCACCGCCGGGACTCCGTACGTACGGGAATCTCCGGAGGTGAAATCGCCCGCGGCATTCTGGATACCGCGGGCTTCGCGCAGGTGGTGGTGGATTCCGCGAAAGGCGGGGAAGCAGGCCGCCCCGCGGAATTAAAAAAGCTCCTTCTGCCTGAGGAAGTGTACCGGGGACGCAGTTTGATGGCCGCAGCCTGGGCCTCTCATGAAATTACCCGGGCGCTTGAACCGGTCTCCATGATGCCGCTGAAAAAAAGCTGGTTTTTGATCAAGGTGGTTTCTTCCGCGGCCTGGATCCTGCTGGTGCTGGGGATTTTGTTTTCCGCGCACGGCATGAAAGTCCTTTCGGCTTTTCTTTTTGTTTCGGCTTTTCTGGGCGCTCTTTTTCTGGTCCCGCGGGAGTGGGAAGCCGGCGAGCGCGCTTTCGAAGCGTTGAAGAAACAGGGTATTTTTGAAGTGGATGAACTTGGGAAACTGAAAAGTATTTTGAACGGCATACGCCTGGAAGGTCTGGCGCTCCTTTTCAAGGGGCCGCTCAGCCTGATCCGGGAAAAGATGGGGAAGGGTTATGGCTTTTAAAAATCTTCAGGAATTTATCGCGGCCCTGCGCCGTTCAGGAGAACTTCACGAAATTTCCGCGGAAGTCGACCCTGTTCTGGAAATCACGGAAATTTACGACCGGGTCGTTAAAAAAGAAGGCCCCGGGCTTCTTTTTAAAAACGTCAAAGGTTCCAAAATCCCGCTGGCCATCAACCTTTTTGGTTCTCCTTCCCGCGTGCGCGAAGCTTTCGGCGGTTCGCCGGATGAAATCGCCAAACGCATTGAAGCCTTTACTGAAATGAAAGCGCCTGAAGGCCTTCTTGAGAAAGTGAAAATGATCCCCAAGCTTGGCGAGCTTTCCGCGGTTTCGCCCAAGCTCGTCAAAGACGCGCCGTGCCAGGAAGTGGTCATCAAGGCCGGGGAAGGCCCTATGCTGGACAAGCTGCCTGTCATTCAATGCTGGCCTGATGACGGCGGAAAATTTATCACCCTGCCCATGGTTTTCACCAAAGACCCTGAAAACGGGAAACGTAATGTCGGTCTTTACCGCATGCACGTTTATGACAATCAGACCACGGGCATGCACTGGCAGATCCACAAGGACGGGGCTTCGCATTACAGAAGCCTGCCCAAAGGCTCCAAAAAGCGCCTGGAAGTGGCCGTGGCCCTTGGCGCGGACCCCGCGACTATGTTCGCGGGCGCGTGCCCTTTGCCTCCGGGTATGGATGAACTCATGATGTCCGGGTTTATCCGTAAAAAGCCGGTGGAGCTGGTCAAATGCAAGACCGTGGACCTGGAAGTCCCGGCCGAAGCGGAGATTATTCTTGAAGGTTATGTTGAAGAGGGCGAGATGCGTATGGAAGGGCCGTTTGGCGACCACACCGGGTTTTATTCACGCGCGAAGATGTTTCCGGTTTTTCACGTGACCTGCATGACGCACCGTAAAGACCCGGTGTATGTCACGACCGTGGTCGGCCGTCCGCCCATGGAAGACTGCCATCTTGGAAAAGCCATTGAGCGTATTTTCCTGCCGCTGGTCAAAAAACAGCTTTCAGAAGTCGTGGACATGAACCTTCCGTGGGAAGGCTGTTTTCACAACTGCATTATTGTTTCGATCAAAAAAAGTTATCCGGAGCAGGCCAAGAAAGTTATGAGTGCTATCTGGGGCATGGGGCAGATGATGTTTTCCAAGTGCATCATTGTGCTGGACCATGACGCCAATGTGCAGGATGTCAAAGAGGTGGCGTGGCGCGCTTTCAATAATGTCGACCCCAAGCGTGATATTGTGTTCACCGAAGGCCCGGTTGATGAGCTTGATCACTCCGCCTCGAATGATTTCTTCGGCTCCAAGATGGGCATTGACGCCACGCGCAAGGACGAGGCTGAAGGCATGAAGCGCCCGTGGCCTGAAGACATGGTCATGCCGGATTCGCTTAAGGACCTGGTTTCCCGCCGCTGGAAGGAGTACGGATTTTGATCCGCGCTTTCTGGCAAAAGCTCCGGGTTTTTCTGGAGATGATCAAATTCGAACACTCCATTTTCGCGCTTCCTTTCGCCTACCTCGGACTTTTTCTGGCGGAGAGCGGAAAACCCCGCGCCGGAATTTTCTGGGGAGTGACCCTTGCCATGGTCAGCTTCCGCACCATGGGCATGGCGCTCAACCGTCTGATTGACGCGCAGATTGACGCGCAGAACCCGCGCACGCGCGGCCGCGCTATTCCGGCCGGGCTTTTGAAACCCGGTTTTGTGTGGCTGGTGACGGCGGTATCTTTTGTGATTTTTATCGCTTCCTGTTTCCCCCTGAATCCGGCCTGTCTTCAATGGGCCTGGGTGCCCTGTCTGCTCGCGCTTTTGTACCCGTTTACCAAAAGATTTACGTGGTTCTCCCATTTCGTTTTGGGTATGATATTGGCCCTGGCCCCTTATGGGGCCTGGCTCGCCAGCCGGGGCGTTTTTTCCTGGGTTCCCGGCCTGATCAGCCTGGGGGTTTTCTTCTGGGTAGCGGGTTTTGACATGATTTATGCCCTGCAAGACATGGCTTTTGACCGTGAAAGGGGGCTTTTCTCCTTTCCCGCGCGCTTTGGCGAAGAAAACACTTTCCGGCTGACCCGCGTGCTTCATGTTTTGACCGTGGCAGCATGGTTCGGCGCGGGGCTTTTCGCGGGCCTTGGCTGGATTTATTTCGCGGGTATTTTTCTGGTTTCTCTTTTTCTTTTGCGTGAACACTGGCTGATCCGTTCATTCGGACTCCAGAAAATCCAGGAAGCTTTTTTCAACATGAATGCCGTGATCAGCGTCACGGTTTTTGTCATGACTTTGATCGACCTTTCACTTCGGGGGATTTGACCATGAAACCCATGATCGTGGCTTTGACCGGCGCCAGCGGAATCTCTTACGGCTTCCGCACGGTCCAGGCCCTGACCGAAGCCGGTTATCCGGTGGAGCTGATTGTTTCGGAGTCCGCCCGGCTTGTTATTTCCGAAGAAACGGAATTCGGCGCGGGCGCCTACACGCGCGCGGAAGACTTTGCCCGTATTTTTCCTGAAAAGACCTTAAAACTTATCCGTGTGCACAATCCCAAAGATTTTACGGCTTCCATTGCCAGCGGTTCCTATCCGGTCGCGGGCATGGTGATTACGCCCTGCAGCATGGGAACGCTTGGCGCTATTGCTTCGGGGCTGAGTCAGAACCTGATTCACCGCGCCGCGGATTGTGTTTTAAAAGAAGGCCGCAGGCTGGTGCTGGTGCCGCGTGAAACGCCGCTTTCCGCGGTTCATCTTGAAAACATGCTGAAGCTGGCGCGGCTGGGCGTGC
>CAZIQJ010000182.1:0-3872 GCA_964541285.1 uncultured bacterium
GGCAAGGCCGTTAAAAGCGGAAAGACGTATGAGATTGCCGTGGACCCCATTGACGGCACGCGGCCGACTGTGACTTCCGGGCCGGAGGCCATGAGCGTCATTGCCGTGGGTGAAGAAGGCAGCTTGTTTGAAACCGGCGAGTATTATATGAACAAGATCGCCTATGGTCCGGATATTGCGGCCAAAACGACTTTGCGCATTACGGACCCGGTGCAGGTCACTCTCGACAAGGTGTCGCTGGCTTTGGGGAAAAAACCCAGCCAGATTATGGTCTGTGTGCTCGATCGTCCGCGCCATGAAAAACTTATTCAGGAGCTGCGCAAATACGGCGTCCGGATCAAGCTGATTCAGGACTGCGACGTCTCAGGGGCCATTGCGGCCTGTCTTCCGGAAAGCGGTATTGATCTTTTACTTGGAGTGGGCGGCGCGCCGGAAGGTGTTATCACGGCCTGCGCGCTCAAATGCCTGCGCGGGAATTTTCAGGCGCAGATCGCGGACGGAACCGGAAAGGTTCTGGATCCGAAAGTTTTTGAAATGGCGGACCTGGTCAAGGGCCCCTGTGCTTTTGCCGCCACGGGTATTACCTCCGGCAGCTTGCTTCGAGGCGTCCGTTATACCAGCCGCGGCGCTGTGACCAACAGCGTTTTCATGCGTTCCGAAAGCGGCACGATCCGCTGGATCACCGTCCAGCACGGGAACTGATGTCTGGACTGGCGGGGAAGAAATGCATGCCTTGTGAGGGCGGCGTAAAACGCCTGGGGCAGGCTGAAATCCGGCGCATGCTCAAGGCCGTCCCCGGATGGGCCTATGAGAAGGGCGAGATCGTGCGCTCCTTTGAATTTAAAAATTATTACCAGACAGTTTCCTTTGTTAACGCGGCCGCGTGGATCGCTCACACCCAGGACCATCATCCGGACATCGAATTCGGCTACAAGACCTGCAAAGTGCGCTATTCGACGCATGCTGTGAAGGGTATCTCCGAAAACGATTTTGTCTGCGCGGCCAAACTCAACCGCCTTTTGTCTGAATGAAGCGCGAGGCGCGCCGTCTGATCCCTGAGAGGTATTTATGAAACGTATCCTTCTGGTCATTTTGCTGGTCCTTCTGATCGCCCTGCTTGCCGCGGGTATTTTTATCCTGACTTTTGACGCCAACCGTTACCGTCCGTTAATCGCGCAGAAAATTGAAGAAGCCTCAGGCAGGCCCGCGGAAATCGGAAAAATCGGCTTTAGCTGGCATGACGGGCTTGCCCTGGCCGTGTCTGATCTTGTGATCTATGAAGCGGCAGGGAGCAAGGCGGAGTGGGCGAGGCTGGACTCTGTGGCCGTTTTGCTGAACCTCAAAGCCTTGCTTCAGAAGGAAATCGAATTTTCTTCCATTGTGGTGGAAAAACCGAGTTTTACGCTGGTCAATAAACCGCGGACTCCCGCGCTTATTGAAGGCCGTCCGGTCCAGGACCAGGGCGCGTCCCCGCAGGTTTCCGGAGCCGCTGCGGCCGCGCCTCTGGCTTTCATCATCAAGTCCATTAAAATCAATGACGGCACTTTCCGTTTTGTGGATCCGGCGCCGCAGAATCCGCTGGCGCTGCAGATGGACAATATTGATGTTCAGCTCAAAAATTTTGCCATGAACCAGCAGGTCAATGTTTCTGCCCAGGCCGCGGCTTTCAGCGAAAAGCAGAACCTGGAAACAGAGGGGAAAGTTCTCTTGCTGCCCAGCGGAGGAGTTTCGGCCCTGGATTTTAAAACAGCTCTGGACCTTGCCACCGTGGATCCGGCCCGGCTTATGGCCGCGGTTCCCGCGCTGCAGAAAATCGGCATCGCGCGCGGCATGAGAGGCCAGGCACTGCTCCGGCTTCCGGAATTACGCGTTTTGAACGGAAAAGTCGAAGGCCTTCAGGGTGAGTTTAATCTGCAGGAAGGCTGGATCAAGACGGGAACGCTTTCTGAGCCTGTTGAGGATTTGACTGTGGCCGCGATTGTAGACATGGAACAGGGAACGATCCGCGTTCCTACTGTTTCCGGGAGAATTGGCACGGCCAGTTTCGGGGCGACCGGGCAAATGGATAATTTCAAGTCACCGCTGGCGCGGACGGACCTGCGCGGCACCGTTTCGGGTATTGATCTTGCAAAGAACTTTCCGGGTGAATCGGGGAAACCCAGTCTTGAAGGGCTGGCTTCCGCTTCATTTCAGGGCGCTGCCCAGGGCAATGCCGCGCCGCTTCTCACTCGATCTCTGGCCGCGACAGCCAACCTTTCACTGAGGGACGGAGTGATCCGGAACTTCAATCTTTTGCGTGAAGTTTTCAGCAAGCTTTCCATGATTCCGGGCGCGGCCCAGAACCTGGAAAGGAATTTACCGGAAGGGTATAATGACAAACTCAAGGCCCGGGACACTTTTCTGGAGCCTGTTGAGATTCCTGTGAGTATCCAGAACGGCGCTGCTTTCTGGAACCGCGCGCTCCTGCGTTCTGACTCGTTTGAAATTGTTTCTTCAGGCAGGGCTTCTTTCACCGGTGATGTTCTTGGAGAAGCCATGCTGACGATTGACCGCAATTTTTCAGAGGCCGCGGTCGCGAGCGTGCCGGAGCTTCAGTACCTGACATCACGCGATGGCAGCATCCAGATTCCTCTGGT
The DNA here is from genome assembly GCA_964541285.1 of uncultured bacterium. Lineage (GTDB taxonomy): Bacteria > Omnitrophota > Omnitrophia > Omnitrophales > Aquincolibacteriaceae > CAYLPP01. Next base: position 2,637 of record CAZIQJ010000182.1, read on the forward strand.
CATCCGCAAAAACGGCCCCGAAAAGCTTTCCATCACTCCGGACCTTCAGTACATTGGCAGCCGTCTGGCCCTGGCCACGGTTGGCGGTCTGTTTCAGAAGAAGAACACCGCTCCTGCTACAGACCCAAGCGCTTCTTATCCTGCCGCAGATTCCGAGCAGGGCGCGCAGTACGTTCCGCCGTACTCAACTGGCAAGGGGCTTAAAGGCATTAAGGGAAAAGACCTTCTGGGGCAGCTTTTGCAGGGGGCGATTCAGAATCAGGGCAGTCAGGACAGCTCTTCGTCAGGCCAGTAGTCAGCGAGAGGGAGTGACGGGCTGGACCGTGACTTTCACAAGGCCCCGCCTCGGATCCGCGATTTTCCTGAACGCGGCTTTGGTCAGATCAATCACGCGGTTCAGCCGGCGGGCAGGTCCTCTGTCATTCACGCGGCATACCACGCTTTTTCCATTCGAAGTATTTTTGACTTCCAGCAAGGTCCCAAACGGAAAATGCCATGAGGCACAGGTCATTTTCGTATCATCGAAAACTTCTCCGTTCGCGGTATGCCGGTTGATACCCGGGTCCTTTTCGCTGTACCAGGAAGCGGTTCCGCGGCTGATGGGCGCGCGGTTTTTGCGTATCTGAATTTTTTTGCGGACCGGCCGCGCCGCGGGCGTAGAAATTCCGGGGGGCTCGGGCGCGCGCAGCACAGGCTCCTGCCAGATTGAAATCGGTTCGGCCCAGACCAGCGGCACGCTGGTCAGCAGGCAAGCCAGCATAAAACGTTTGATACCCACCATGTTCCTCATATGGGAAAAGTTAGCACAGGGTGCCGAGGCCCGCAAAAAAACGGGCCTTGCGGCAGAGACTTCCTAAAAGGCTGAAATATCTATGCTTAAGGCTGAAAAGCCTGTTTAGGGCCCCCAAGGTCCGATAAATATTTTTTTTGGATAGATTCCATCCTCGCTTAAATTTCTCAAAAAACCGCTTTTCCGGATTATCCAGGCACGGCGGGCGTTTCCGGCCCATTAAATCAAGAGAGAGAATGGAGATCTTTAAGACTCCAGTTGAAGGTTGTTCAAAGGTTTTAAGAACTCGTTTCCCGCACCTCGCCTGCTTTGTATTCACAGGAGGGGAGAGTTATACTTTTTTTAAACAACCTGAAAAGGACCTATGGAAAGTTTTTTCAGCGCGTCGCAATACGCGCCCGTTGTTTATTCTTTTCCTCTTTTCCTGGTAGGCGCTTTAATCGCGC
>CAZIQJ010000182.1:3882-4941 GCA_964541285.1 uncultured bacterium
GCGGCGCGTTTTTCTCCTCACCGCGTGCGTGGCTTTGTGGCTTTTGTGCTTTGGAGTGACTTATGCGTCCCGCCAGCCGGCTCTGGCCCTGAACTGGGTCAGGCTCGCAAATTCCGCGGTGGTCTTTATTCCAAGCTTTTTTTATCTGTTCGCGCTTTCGGCCACAGGCTCGTTTAAACGTTTTAAAAACTGGTTTTACGGGGCCATGCTGATTTCCCTGGTTTTTGCCATGACGCTCTGGGGCACGCCGTTTTTCATCGCGGGAGTGCAGAAATATTTCTGGGGATATTATCCCCGGTATGGGGCCGCGACTTTTCCTTTTCTGTTTTTCTTTTTCAGCCTCATGGCAGTGTGCTTCCGGCTTTTCTGGAATGCTTCCAGGCGCAGCGGCCGCGCCAAAAAGCGTTACCGGAATTTCATCGTGGCGTTTTCAATCGCCTACCTTGCTTCAGTGGACTATTTCGCGGCCTATGGTATTCCGGTTTATCCATTCGGTTACATCCCTGTTTTGATTTTTACTTTGTTCATGGCCTGGGATATCGGTCATTACCGCCTGGTCGATATCACGCCGTCTTTTGCCGCGGGGCAGATCCTCAAGACCATGGCGGACGGCCTGCTTGTTTTTGACCGCGAGGGGATTGTTCGCGTGGCCAATGAGGCCGCGACACGTCTTTTTGGAGAAGGCCAGGATGACCTTGCGGGCCGCAGACTGGACGGCGAAGGTCTGGATTTTTTCAAAAAAGAAAATCTGGCGCGGCTGCTGTGGACTGGAACCATCCAGAATCATGAGATGACCTACTTCAGCCGGCTGGCCGGGCTTCACACGCTGGATGTTTCAACCTCCGTCATCCGCGATTCGAATAAGGAACCTGTGGCGGTCGTCTGTATCATCAAGGACACCAGCTCCCGAAAGAGCGCGGAGCAGGCTTTGAGAGAGAGTGAGAGCCATTACCGCATTCTGGCGGAGAACCTGCAGGATGTTATCTGGACCATGGACATGAACCTGAAATTGACCTACATTAGCCCTTCTGTTTCGCGTCTGCGCGGCTACAGCCCCGC
>CAZIQJ010000183.1:0-2870 GCA_964541285.1 uncultured bacterium
GATTGACCATAGTCATGATTTCCGGGAGCCGGAAACACCGGGATATTTTTAAACAGCTGGCCTTCAGCATGACCGCTTCACTGGCAGGGTTCTGGGTCGTCAGCCGTTTGCTTGGGCCGCTGGCTGTTTCCCTGGGATTTGAAGGAGCCGCGGACATTGCCGCTTTTCCGCTTATCTCGCTTCTTTTCTTTGCCTTTTACCTGGTGCTGACACCCGTGCAGAACGGTTTTTCCCGGTGGATTGAAGCGCATGCCGACCGTTTCGCGTATCAGGCCTGCCCCAAAGCTCAGGTTTTTGTGGAGTGCCTTGAGAAGCTGGGCCGCGTGAATCTTTCCGACCCGGAGCCGCATCCTTTTTATGAGTGGTTTTTTTACGACCATCCCTCGATCGGCAGGCGTGTGCGGCTGATCCGTTCCTTGTCGGAGGCCGGAGCATGAAAAAAATCGCGGCTTTTTTTATTCTCGCGTCTTTCCTTTTTTGCGGAGCGAACTCCGTTTTTGCCGCGGAGCGCGAAAAGACAAGGGCCGAAGAGATTCTGGAGCGAAGGCAGAAAGTCCAGATCGCGGGTTTCTTTCTGAAAGATCCGGAAGACGCGGAACTTCCGGAAACTCCCATCGCCATCAATTCATTTAATCAGGCCGTGGAGTTTTTCCAGCATCAGGAATATGACCTGGCAAGAGAGGCCGTGGAAGAGTCCATAGGGCTGGACGCGCAGAACGCGTTTGCCTATGAGCTGCTGGGCGACATTGATAATTTGCAGGACAAGCTGGCGGACGCCAAAAAGAATTACGAGATTTCCTACAACCTGGACCCGCGGCCTGAAGTAAAAGAAAAAATGGAGAAGCTTCAGGGAGAACAGAAGGTCCAGAAAAAACTGGCGACTTACAAGGAAGAGCATTTTCTGATCAAGTACCACCGGCAGGAGAATAAGGACAAGGGTTTTGAACTGCGTGAACTTTTGCGCACGACTTACTCCAGCCTTTCAAAAGAGTTCGGCCATTATTTTAATTATCAGGTGGTGGTGGTCCTTTACGATGAGCAGGATTTTCGTGAGATTTCAGGCCTGCCGCACTGGGCCGCGGGTCTTTATGACGGCAAGGTACGCATGCCCATGAATCGTTTCGGCTTTACGGACACGGAGCTGCGCGCCCTGACCGCGCATGAAGTCACGCACGCTTTTGTGGCTGGGATGTCCGCGGGCCAGGCTCCGGCATGGATTAATGAGGGGCTTGCGGAGTATCAGGAAAATAAGATCAAACCTGTGGACCTGATTGTGCTGGAGTCTGCCATCAAGACCGGAGGGCTGATGGCGCTGGACGAGCTGATGGCCAAAGATGCGACAGAAAAACTCCAGGACCCGCTGCTTGTCAGTCTGTTTTATCAGGAAGCTTTTCATTTGACGAATTACCTTGTGAAACGCTACGGAATGTTCATGGTCAAGCAGATGCTGGCCGAATTTGGAAAGGGAAAAAGCTCGGACGAAGTCATTACGGAAAAACTCCGTATTTCGATCCGCAGGCTGGAGAAAGAATGGAAAAGTACGCTTCCAAAAGTATCGGGCTGAAGGAAATCGCCCCGGATTTTCCGTATTCCTGCCGGTACCGCGTGTGCTCTGGCGGTCTGCGGGACTCTGTGGCCCGCCGCGGGGTTGTCCAGCCGCTGCTGGTTGAAAAGAGCGGGGACCGGTACCGTATTATCTCCGGACATCGCCGTTTTCAGGCCGCGCTTGAGGCCGGGCTTGAATGTGTGCCCGCGCTGGTGCTTTTAAATCCGGTGAGCGCGGAAGACGCGTATATCCTTTCAGTGCTTTCAAACTGGAACCAGAATTTTGAAGAGCTGGACGCCGCTTTTGCGGTTTCCAAGGCTGGAAAATCCGGCATTGGCGAAGAAGTGATCGTGTCTGAAATTTTACCCGCGCTGGGGTTGGCGCCGGAGAAGCGTTTTCTGGAGGAATTCGAAGCGGTCATGACTTTTCCCGCGGCTGTGCTGGAAATGATTTCTGAGGAAAGAATTCCATACCGCGCCGCCCGTTCCTTGAATCTTCTTTCCCGCGCGGACCAGGAAATATTCGCCCGGAAAATGGCCCCGTTTGTTTCATTCAGCAGTAACCAGCTGATGAAGATGTGCGAATGGCTGGCAGACCTGCTCAAGGCCCGGCGGCAGGACCTTGGAGTATTTCTGGAAACGGAAAAGCTTTCCGTTTTGATTGCGGACTCCAAACAGGACGCCCGCCAGAAAGCGGACCGTTTTCTGGAGGCCTTGCGCCGGCTGCGTTTTCCGGAACTGTCCAGGAGGGAAAAAGAATTTCTTTCCCTCAAGCGGGCTGTTGAAGACAACCCGAAAGAGCCCGCGGGCTTTTCCGTGGAGGCCCCGCCTTATTTTGAAGGTGAGGGGATTGTGCTCCGGGCGCAGCTCAGGGACAGGCAGGCGCTGGAGGCCGTGGTCAAGGCGCTTGAGAAGAAGAGAAAATTGTTAGATGGCTTTTTTGATGTCGTGTTATGATAAGGGGTTATGAGATTTTTTCGTCTTTATTTTAGAAAACCGCTGTTTGTTTTTGGAATTCTGGCTTTGACGGCTTCCGCGGCCTTCGCGGAAGAGGTCAATGTCACGTCCAATTTTGACAAGCGTTCGCTGCGCGTGGGTGAGGACCTTCATTTGACCATACGGGTCAGCGGCGCGCAGGGGAATATCCAGGCGCCCCAGCTTCCCAAGTTTAAAAACTTTGATACCTTTTATACCGGCCGCGCTTCTCATATTACCTTCATTAATGGCCAGTCCAGCTCCAGTGTGGAATTCAGTTTTACGCTGATCCCGCAAAAGGGCGGGCAATACAATCTGGAGCCCATCGAGATTTTTGTAAATAACCAGCG
>CAZIQJ010000183.1:2970-4856 GCA_964541285.1 uncultured bacterium
CCGCGCGAGACCGTGCGTGTGAACTCAAAACGTTATATCAAGGCGGACATCCGCAAGATGGCGCTTTTTCCCACGGCGGCGGCGGACTACACCATTCAGCCCGGCATTTTAAAAGCGTCCATCCGCCAGGAAGCCCAGACCAACAGTATTTTCGATGAGTTTTTTGACGACAGCTTTTTTTCCGGCGGCAGCTTTTTCGCGCGGCGCGAAAGCCGGACCCTGAAACCGCCTCCGATCAAGATTACGGTAAAGCCTTTTCCTGAAGAAGGCAAGCCCGCGAGCTTTCAGGGTGCGGTCGGTAATTTCAAGATTTCTTCGGTGGTGGACAAGACTTCCGTGAAACAGAACGAGCCGGTCACGCTCAAGCTTGTGATTGAGGGCGAGGGGAACATTGAAACCCTGAACAAGCCCAAGACGCCGGAACTCCGGGGCTTCAAGGTTTATGACGCGGACACATCGGCCCAGCTTTTCAAAACCGGCAATGTGATTGGCGGACGCAAGACCTTCGAAATTGTTTTTATCCCGCTGGAGGCAGGGGCAAAGAAAATTCCGTCCATGGAATTCAGCTACTTTAACCCCATTCAGGCCCGTTACATGACCCTGCGCACGAATGAAACCGCGCTCAATGTCACGCCCTCGGAGCAGACGTTCAAGCTCCCGGATTCGCTCAGCAAGCAGGAAGCCCTGAAAAAACAGGTGGAAGTTGAAAATCAGGACATCCGTTTTATCGTGGAAAAGCTTCCGGACACGGGCAGGCGGGACGCGGGCTCCAGGTTTTTCAAGATTCTGGTCATCAGCGATATCTTTCTGACCCTTCTGGTCTTTTTCGGGCTTTTGAGAGAGCGCCAGGAAAAGATTTTCGCTCGCGATGTTTCGCTGAAGCGCCGTTCCGTGGCCCGCTCCAGGGCTGAAGCGCGCATGCGTAAATTGAAGTCTTTTGCACGGCTCGAAGACCCGGGCCGTTATTTCGAGGAAGTTGAAAAAATCATGACGCAGTATCTGTCTGACAAGTTCAATGTTTCCGCGCATGGCGCGACGCGTTTCGAGCTGGAGCAGAAGCTTGAACTCAGTCTGGGCGCAGGAGACCCTCTTTTTGTGGAGATCAAAAGCCTTTATGACCTTTGCGAGGAAGCGCGCTTTGCCCGCGCTCATGTACCTCAGGAAATGAAAGTCCGGGCGTTGAAAGTCCTGCGCGACACCATTGCCCGGGTGGAAAGGCTGAAACGATGAAAAAAGCCTTGGTTATTTCCCTGTTTTTGAGTTTCTTTATTCTTCCGTCCGCTTTCGCGGTCACGGCCGCGGACATGAAGATCTTTCAGGACGCGAACAAAAATTACCGTGACGGAAAATTCCCGGAAGCGGCGCAGGCCTACGAGGCCCTGGCAGACCAGTATCCGGATCAAGCTGTTTTCTTTTATAACTGGGGGAATGCGCTCCACCGCCAGAGCAAGCTGGGCCCGGCCATAGTGGCGTATGAACGCGCCCGCGCGATTGAACCGAGAAACGGGGACATCCGCGGCAATCTGGATTATGTGCGCGGTCTGATCCAGTACCGGGTTGAAGACAAACGCAACTGGTATTTGAAGACCGCCCAGGAAATTCTGGGGTTTTTCACGGAGAAAGAAGTGCTTTCGCTGGTGCTGGTGACTTATTTTCTTCTGGCGTTCAGCTGGGCTTTTGTCCTGTTTTTTAAAAGCGGCGGCGCGGTCTGGGGCTGGAAGCGCCAAATGCTTCTCCTGCTTTCAGCGCTTCTTTTCCTGGTGGGGGTTGCCAAGAATGTGCAGACCCATTTCATCCGTGATGCCATTGTGATTACAAATGAAGCCCAGGCCCGCTCAGGACCTTCGGATACGGACCGGGTCGCGTTCCGGCTTGGGGAAGGCCTT
>CAZIQJ010000184.1:0-4843 GCA_964541285.1 uncultured bacterium
TGTGACGCATACCCGGCTGGGCAGGCGATACGCCCAAGGGCTGCATGAATTCAAGGGTGCGAAATGTGTCGTCTCGAAGGGGATGGGGAGCAGCCGCTTTTTGCGCTTGAGATTTCTGTGCCTGCCTGAAGCCGTAACGCTCGATATTTCCGGAGCGTGAGAAGAGAAATCAGTTTTCCTGGTAAATTTTGACCAGGGAGAAGAAGAGAGACAGCATGACGGGCGCCACAAAAATCCCCATCAGACCGTAGAGTTTCAGACCTCCAAGAATTCCGAAGAACAGAAGGAAGTAGGGCAGTTTTGTCTTTTCTCCGATCAGCGCGGGCTTCAGGATATTGTCCACCAGGCTGATGACCAGCATGCCGAACAGGAACAGGATGGCGGCCTTGACCTTGGCGTCAATCGTGACCAGATAAAGGACCAGGGGGAACCAGACGGTGCTGGCGCCTACGACAGGGATCATGGCCATGATAAAAGTCATGATGCCGAAAAAAAGCGGGGCGGGAATACCGATGATCCAGAAGAAAAGCCCGGCAATGATCGCCTGGGTCATGGCGGTCACCAGCTGCCCGCGAATGACGGCGGAAAGCGTTTCGTTGATTTTTCCGGCGATCTGGCTTTTATTTTTTTCTTCCAGCGGGGCGATCTGGTAAATGAAGTCATAGATTCTTTTCCCGTCTTTGAGGAAGATGAACAGCAGGAACGTGATGATGCCGATGTTCAGGACCGTGAAAAAGATATTCTTGCTGATGGTCCCTGCCTGGCTGGCGGTGTAATTACCGATGCTTTTTGCGGAGCCCAGCAGCCAGTCCGTGGCATGCTGCTTGAACGGTTCCCAGCTGACAACTCTTTCTTCAAAACTGTGCATGACGCTCCAGCCGCGGATGTCCTCAATGAGTTTTTCAAGGCGGCCCTGGCGGACATAATCAGAAACCGTCTGGTAAAGCTGGATGGCCTGTCCGGAAACGTTCATGAAGAGCAGAACGACGGGCGGTATGACGATCAAAAAGATGAAAAAAGTCATGATCAGGGCGGCGGCTGTCTGGTTAGGGATTCTTTTTTCCACCCGTTCGTAAACAGGGTAGAAACCGAAAGCCAGGATCGCGGCCCAGAAAATAGACTGAATAAAGGGAGAAAGGATCAGGAGGACCTGATAGGCGACAAAAATCAGGAGAACGACGAAGAACAGGGATACGAACTGGTCGCGTTTCATAGTCAGTAGTTTAACAGTGAATTCAGGGTTGGAGAATCAAATTTTGTCCTTTGGACTTGTATCGGCCCTCTATCGAGGGCTCTTTAGCTCCCGGGGAGAAATGCCGATATTCCTGAAGACCTGAACATCTGTCTGAAATCAAGGGAGAGCGAATCATGCCCGGTGCAAAAATTCTTATTGTTGATGATGATGTTGATTTTTCCCAGCTTCTTGAATTTGACCTGAAAAAACGCGGGTATACCGTAGTTGCCGCCGGTAACGGCGAAGAAGGCCTTGAAAAAGCCAAGGCTGAAAAACCCGCGCTGATCGTCCTGGACATCAAGATGCCCAAGATGGACGGCTATACGTTCGTCCGCCGGCTTAAAAAGGACGATGATACCCGTGAAATCCCCCTGATTGTGCTGACTTCGTATGAGCCCATGAAAGACATGTTCCAGCTTGAAGGGGTCCATGATTATTTCGTGAAGTCCGCTGAAATGCAGGGGCTCATGAAGACCATTGAAAAGCGCCTTTCAAAAGATCCGGGCTGATTCCATCAGCGGTTGAATATGAGCAAACAGCAGAACCTTCCTTTTATCGGGCTGATCAAAGCCGTTGTTTTCGCGGTCAAACAGTTCCGGCTTTATTCCAGCAATCATCCCATTACCCGCCAGGCGCTTGACACCCTCGAAGTTGAAATTGACAAGTTTTTTTCGACTTCCGCAAAAATCAATCTCGGATCCATAAGAAAACTGCTTGTGGTCAACGGCGAGATTCTGGGTGAAAAGGAAACCACGGCCCATGAACTTGCGAAGGAATTTGACCGTCTTGGTGTTGAGGGGATCACTCTTGAAAAGGGAGTCGACCTTTCGGAGATGTCTGTTTTTCTGGGGCTGATGGCCATGCCCGGAAAAGTTCTGGAGCAAAAAGGCGGTTTCCGGAAAGTTTATGAAGAAAACCCTCTGCCGCACATCAAGCTCGCGGCCGGCCGTTATGAGCTGGTAGGCGAAGGCGAGGCGGTTCAAAGCAGCGGCAATGTGGCGCCTGAAGAAAATGTCTCCACTCCTTCTTCCGGGGAGCCGGCGGAGGGAACTGGCGGCCAGGGCGGCGGGGACTCCAAAATGCTTTCCGGTATTGCGGACATCATTCAGCGGCTTCGTGAGGAAAACCCTGCGGCCGGCACGGTCCTGGACAGTGAAAAAATTGTGGTGCAGATTGAAAAAAATCCTCAGGAAGTGGCTCAGGTCACGCTTGAGAACGCTCCGCAGAATCCGCCGGCCATTGAATCTGTCATCCGCAAGCTTGTGCGTTATCTGACAGAGGGGCTGGTCGCGTATCTGGCCGAAACCGGCAAGGACATTACCAAGGCCATGGACAATCTGGCCAAGGAATTTGAAAAGGCCGTGGCCAAGGTGCTGGAAGGCAAAGACTATGAAGAGTTGAAAAAGAAAATCCCGGTCATTTTCGAGGAGGCGGAAGACGACCTGCGCGTCAAGATGATGGTCAAGGTCCAGCGCGAACACCCCGGGGACATGAAGCTGATCCAGAAAATGGCGGATAAACTTTTTAAGGATGAAGATACGCGCCAGCGTCTTTCCAGAAGTCTGAATGAGGAGCTCACCGGCGCGGGGCTCAGCGCGGAGCAGTGCAATGCCATCTTCAACAAGATTGAGGAAAAGGCGGCAAAGAAAAAATCCCGAGTGACCGTGGATGCTGAAGAGCTCGAAGAGTTAAGAAGAAAAGCGGGCCTTTACGACCAGGGCGGCGGGGGCGGCGATGACAAGGCCCTGCGCAAGAAACTGGAAAAAGTTGAAAAGGAAAAGAAGCAGATCGCGGACGAGAAAGAGCGTGTCGACACCGTGATCCGGAACCTGGCCGAGGGCCTTCTGGTTGTGGACAAAAACGGCAAGGTCGTCTTGATGAATCCTGCCGCGGAAAAAATGCTTGGCGTCAAACAGGCGGACAAGGCGGGCAAGCCGCTGACCGACGGCCTTCAGGAAGGCCAGATGGTGTCCATGGCCTCAGGGAACCTGAAAGACACTGAAGACCATGTAGAGAAAAAAGTCGAAGTTGTGAGCTTGAATGACCAGACCAAGCGTGTGCTTCAGGCCAGCACCGCGGTCATTGAAAACGAAGACGGACACACGGTCGGTATGGTTTCCGTACTCAGCGATATCACGCGCCAGAAAGAGCTCGATGAGCTCAAGGACAAGTTTGTCGCCAATGTTTCGCATGAGCTGCGCACGCCTCTGGTGGCCATTGAAAAATCCCTGGCCCTGATTCTTGAAAAAGAACTGGGCGACATCAACCCTGAGCAGAGAAAGTTTCTCGATATTGCTTTTCGCAATATCGGGCGTCTGTCCCGGCTGATTAATGACCTGCTTGATGTTTCCAAGCTGGAATCCGGGAAAATGATTTTGAAACCGGAGCATGTTTCGCTTAAGGAAGTGACGCAGCAGGTTTTCTCGACTCTCCAGACGTGGGGGAAAGACAAAAAGATTTCTTTCAAAACGGATTTTTCCGACGAAAAGCTGATACTGGAATGCGACCCTGACAGGATGACGCAGGTGATCACGAACCTCGTGGGAAATGCGGTCAAGTTTACGCCGGAAGGCGGCTCGATTACCGTGGACGCCAAAGGCGGCATTCAGGACCCGTCAGCGGGTGGGGAATGCATTGAAATCGGCGTGCGCGACACCGGCATTGGTATTGCTCCCCAGGATCTGGGCAGGATTTTCCAGAAATTCGAGCAGGTCAGTCTGGCGCAGCCTCAGGGAGTTTCAAGCACCGGGCTGGGCCTGACCATTGTGAAGGAAATCGTGGAGCTTCACAACGGACGCATCTGGGTGGAGAGCGAAGTAGGAAAGGGAAGCCGTTTTGTTTTCAGGATTCCCTTGAAATCAAAAATCCGCAGCGAAAAACCGCAGGAAGAAAACTAGACTTTCACGGCCGCGCCGGCCTTAAGAACCTCTCTCGATATTAATGCAGGGCTGCAATTTCATCTTCGGGCCTGCGCGCCTCAGCTCATTTTGGCTCGGCGCCGAATATGAAATTTCGCTCTTTACCTTAATATCGCGACAGGTTCCAGATAATTCCGGACATAATCCAGAATCCCTTCGCGCGTGGTATATTTCGGCTTGAACCCGGTCATTTTTTCGGTGTGGGACATGTCGGCCTGGGTGTAGTTCTGATAGAAATCGTAGGGGTTATCGAAGTAATCGCATTCCAGTGAAGTGCCCAGCGCTTCATTGATGGCCGCGACCACGTCATTGAAAGAAGTGGCCTGTCCGGTCCCGACATTGATCGCGGTGCTCTGTTTGGCGTCGCGCGCCTTGATGGTGCATTCAAGCACGTCCTTGACGTAAACAAAGTCACGCTTTTGTTCGCCGTACTTGAAAATACGGGGCTTTTTTCCGGCCTTCATCTGGAGATAAAGCTGGTAAATCATGCTGGCGGCCTTGCCTTTATAAAATTCCCGCGGTCCGAAAACATTGAAATAGCGCAGCCCCACGCTTTTAACCTGCGGATATTGGCGGGCGAGACCTTCCAGTATCCACTTGGAAAATCCGTAGATGTTGTTCGGCATTCCGGCTTCCGATTCCTTGAGCGCGCTGTTATTTCCCGCGCTGCCGTAAGTTGCGGCGGAAGAGG
>CAZIQJ010000185.1:0-4817 GCA_964541285.1 uncultured bacterium
GATTTCCTGCGGATCGTGCTCGACCCAGCCGGGTTTGGGATAATACTGCCTGAACTCCCGATACGCGGTGCCAATGAGCTTGGCACCGCGATCGTAGAGGAGAGCACGGCTTCCCGTCGTGCCTTGGTCAATCGCCAGCAGGGAAGCCGACATGGGTACGCTTATTCTTAGCTGGCTTCTGAAATTTCTTCGGGATCCGTAAAATCATTGACCTTGGTTTCAAGCCAGTGATTGTACGCATAATCCAGAACGCGGAATTTGTCCACGGGATCCATCATGACAAACCGGACGCCCTGATCAAATCCTTCCTTCTGTTCCTTGGACGGGCGCGACCACATGATCTTGCCCGACGTGTGCACAGGTTTCGGATCATCCGGAATATTGATTTCAATATCCAGAGTCGTTCCCTGCTTCAAATTCTCATTGGAATTCATGCAGAGGCCTTCACGGGAAAGGTCCCTGCTCAAGCTGACACCTTTCATTTCCTCCTGGCCGGGAACCCGGAATTTAATGCTCATATACGCATCAAATCTTTTAAATTTCCTTCTATCCTTGTCCATTGGGCCCTCCTCTCTATGTTGTTATAAGTTTACGGTTTTACCTCTGAAAACCTGCGTGTTTTCCAGCTGTAACCCCTTATATTTAAAGACTTTCACAATGGTTTAAAAAAACTGAGCACACGGCAACGGCACTGCTTTCCATCACAAAAAGAAGGTTAGCATACGGGTTTTTAAAATACAAGGGCACGGGAAAAAATATTTTTACCCCCAGGATGGAGGCAAAAGAGCTCACCTCAAGTTAGTGAACTGGAGAGGGATATCAGGGGCGTTGGCGCGCAAATGAGCCATGACCGCCTGGAGCTCATCCTTGCTCTTGGAGGTCACCCTGAGCTGCTCGCCCTGGATAGCGGCCTGGACCTTGAATCCCCCGTCCTTGATAGAGCGGACTATTTCCTTGGCCTTGTCGGAAGCAATGCCCTGAACCACGGTAACTTCCTGGCGGAGAGTTCCCTCAAAGGCTTTTTCGGCTTCTCCAAACTCAAGAGCCTTCATGGAGATCTTGCGCGCGGCCATACGGCCCTTGAGCATATCCTGAAGATTTTTAAGCTTCAGATCATCGTCCGCAATAAGCTTGATCTTGTTCTCGGACTTCAGGAACTCCACGCTGCTTTTGCTGCCTTTGAAATCGAAGCGGGTCGACAATTCCTTGATCGTTTGATTGACCGCGTTATCAAGCTCCTGAAAAGGAACTTCAGAGACAACGTCAAACGAGAATTGCTGGGCCATCTAGACGGGAACTGATTTTGCGGGATTTTTCTTCAGCTCGGACTCGATATAAGCACGGACGCGGGCAACAGCTTCAGGCTCAAGGCCGATAAACTCCAGGCCTGTATCAAAATGCTTTTTGGAAGGTGAAGTTCCCTGCGTGGGAACGATCCAGACCACCCGGGCCTCACACTCAACCGGAGTTTTCTCACCAAGATCCAGCCGGAGGCGGCATTTGGAAAAACGCTCCAGCTGCTGGCTAAGGATCACGCACAGGCCGCCGATACCAAGATTTTCAGTAACCGCGGAAACAGGAGCCGAAGAAGTTTCAGACTGAATGGCAATTTCGCAATTCAGGGCAAGGCGGGGAAATTTTCTTTTGTTAAAACCGTCCCACATGAACCTCAGCTCCTAGGATAAAGTCCGGATGAAAGCATCCTGGAAAGGTTTGGAGATGTCTTTCTTTTTGAAATCCGCGAGCTTCCCTTCCGCTTCCGGGTAAGACTTGAAAGCGCCAAGGAACACACAATAGTAGGTCTTGCCGCCGGGACGAACAAGGGGTTTGGCAAAACATGCCCACTGGTCCTGACGAAGGCGATCCACAAGCTTCTGAGCGTCTGTCTGGGAAGCAAACGTCGCAATCTGGATGACATACCCTTTCTGAGGAGTTTCAACAGCAGCGGCAGGCGTAGAATCAGAACCTGAAACCGTCTGTTCGGAACCCGGCGCGGCAGAAACCGCTTCCCCAGTCGATGTGGAGGCGGATGTTTCAGCCGCAGGCGTCACAACGGGAGGCGGAACCGGCTTCACCTTCTTCTTTGAGGTTTGCTTGCTATAAACAACCTTGGGCATGTGCTTCATGGCGAACTCGCGCTTCATGTTCAAAACATGAATACTGACGAGCATGAGGGCAAAAACGCCGATACCGAGAGTCCAGTAAAAGGTGCGGCGGACACGGACATCGCGATAATCGATTTTAAGGAAAAACTGCACTGTCCAGCCGATCAGTGCCGCGATCAGCTGAAACACAGGCATAAAAACAGCCTTCAAAGCCTTGCCAAGAAAAGGAAGAAGCTTCTGGGAAATAAAATCCAGAACAGGCTTGAAAGTATTCTTTTTATTCGCGGCGATTTTAGGAACCGGATTTGCCGGAACCGAAGGGCGCTCCGTACGGACCGGGCGTTCCGCCGCAAGAGACTTCTTTTCAGTTTCAGGCTGGGCCGAAAAACGGAAAAGATCTTTTGTGTCTTCAGAGGGCTTGGCAGGGTTTGGCGCCAGCGAAGGAGAAGTAACGGGAGCCTGCTTGATAGCGGGCTTGGGCTCGGAAACAGTCAGAGGCTTCACCGCCTGGGCGGGACGAGCAGGCAGGCCGGTACGGGGCGGTCTAAGATGTCCGTAAAGCCGCTGCTGAATTTCATTTTCGGAGAGGGTTTTTAAATCCGCTCCGCTTTTTTTAATCCCAAAAAGCCCCATACTTGACTCTTTAATGAGTCCCCTTTTTGCTTTTGCCGTTATGAAGCGGCAGAGCGAACTTCAAAAGTTCCATCGGGCCCAGTTGTAATTTGGCCCGCTGTACAAAACCTTTTTTCTGGCAAAGTTTGATCGCGCCTTCCATGCGGGAAGTCGTCTTGAAAATAACTTCGTCGTATCCGACTTCATCACAAAAAAGCAGGACGCGGTCAATCAACTTCACGCCGATCTGCTGCTTTCTGTGGGCCTTGTCCACAAAAAGGCGTCGCATCAAAGCGACGCGGCCGTCTTCCTTTTTAATCGCAACGGTACCGACGATCTTTTTGGAATCCAGGAGAGCGACAAAAAACGCTTCGCCCAGCCCGCCGTAAATCTTTTCGATCTGATCCAGATCATCGGTGGGATACGCCGCGGCCGATTCCTTGAATTCATCATTCATGATCGAGGAAATCAAACGCTTTACTTCAAGCTCATCACCCTGGGCGATGCGGCGGATGGAAATCATTGTTTATTTTTTTCCCGCGGCTTTGGGAGCAGCTTCTTTACCTGCAGCAGGCTTCGCAGCTGCGGCAGCGGGTTTTCCGGCAGCGGCAGCAGGAGCGGCAGCTTTGGCGCCGGGAGCAGCGGCAGCACCGGGAGCGGCGGCATCAGCGCCGGCAGCTTCCGCGGTCTTCTTGACCTTGATCTTCATCGACTTGACTTTGGGAAGACCAAGAACGGAAACGCCTTCTTTCCACTTGTTATCTTCCTGAAGTTTCTTGATGCGTTCAAAACGTTTTAAAACATTACGGTGTTTGGTACCGACGGAGTCGATACGCAGACTAGGATGCTGTGACATGTGAGGGCCTTGCCTTTCTCGAAATAGAATTGCGATTCAGTGCCGGAGATTATATAGGGATTTATGGAGTTTGGCTATGGAAAAAATAGAGGGGGGCCTAAAAAAGGCTGCAGCAAAAACCCCCTTTGACTAGCTTTTTCTAGCTGCCCGGTACTTGCTTAAGCCGCCATAGGACGCACGTACGCATCCGCAGGAACGGTTCCCTGGCTTTTAAGTTCTTTCAGGCTCTGGGAGGCTTTTTCACGGGATTCAAATGCATTCACGCAAATCTGCTGCATTTTACCCTTGGGAATAATAAAACTCTTCATCCCCTTCTCTGTCAGGCGTTTCATTTCCTTTTCCGCCACGGATTTGGATGCGATCGTCAAAATCTGGATGGTATATTTTCCTTCAAGCGTGCCTGAATCCGAAACAGCGGCCGTTTGAACAGATGCCGCCGCACGGGTTTCAGCTGAAGGCGCAGAAGTATTAATCGCGGAGGCTTCCACTTTTGCTTTTAACGCGGTCTGCACATCAGCAATCGCGGGAAGTGCCGCGGCGGCATGCGTTCCCGCATTAGCCGCCTGCTGCGTGTTGGCAAAAACCTTGTCGCGCAACTCTTCTACCATACGCTCGCGCTTCATTCGTTCCGCGCGGAGTTCGGACATAGCGTAGCGCTTGCCCGTTTCCACACCAAAGGAAAACACAAGAACATAAATAACAAGAAGGCCGATCAGCAGGAATAAGGCCTGGTCCAGACGGACCGCCATGCGGTAGCGGTCTAAAAATGACATTTTGGGTGAAATTGAATCAGCGATTGCCATGGCCGGAGCCGTTCCGAATAAATCTTTTTGCATTTAAATCCTCCGAGAAAGTAAATTTTTGGTTCCACATTAACCTTTCTCTATTTTTCGGCATATGTCACTCAGGACATAAGCACTTTCTCGGATTTTTCTTTGCAGGGTTTTATAGTCCATTTCCACGATCCCGAAGCGGGGGCCAAACCCGTGCGCCCACTCGAAATTGTCCAGCAGGGACCAGTAAAAATACCCCTCCACCGGCACCCCTTCCCGGCGGGCGCGCCCTACCTCGGAAAGGTGGTTCTGGATAAACCGGACCCTCTGGTTATCGTCCTCAGTCGCAATGCCGTTTTCAGTGATCAAAATGGGGAGATTATAGCGTTTCAGGCGCTTGAGGAGGTGGTAAAGCCCCTCCGGCTGGACTTCCCAGCCCATCATGTTCATCTCCCCGGTTTCCGTCTGGTG
>CAZIQJ010000186.1:0-1961 GCA_964541285.1 uncultured bacterium
GTTTCACGGGCCTGGCAGTCCAGTCCGCTCTTCTTCCCCCTTACCGCCGCACCATCACGCGCAAGCAGATGGATGAAATCGGCTTCGGTTCTCTCCCGATCGTCACGCTGACCGGGCTTTTTATGGGCCTTGTGCTTGGCATGCAAAGCATTGTGGAACTGCGCAATATCGGCGCGACTTCTTACATCGGCCGTCCTATCGGCACCACCGTCATCCGGGAACTCGGCCCGGTGCTGACCGCGATCATGGTTGCGGCGCGCGCGGGTTCGGCCATGGCCGCGGAGCTGGCTTCCATGTGCATCAATGAGCAGGTGGATGCCATGCGCGTGGAAGGAAGCCATCCGGTTAAAAAACTTGTGGAGCCGCGGCTGATCGCCTGCACCCTGATGGTTCCGGTATTGACCGTCATTTGCGACGCTATCGCGTTTGTGGGCGGATGGGTCATTGCCAACCGCGTGGTCCAGGTCACTTCTTCTTTTTACTGGGACTCGGTCATGGAAGTTTTGACTCCCGCCTTTATCTGGGGCGGCATTATCAAGGCGCTCTGTTTCGGGTTCATCACCGGCGCGGTTTCCTGCCACGCGGGCATGAAGACCCGTTTTGACGCGGCCGGGGTCGGCGAAGCCACCACGCGCGCCGTGGTCATTTCCTGCATTTCGATCCTGATGGCGGACTTCCTGTTAACCAAAATCTTCCTTATCACCTGGTGGTAAACGTGAGCGGTTTCGAACATCCCGCGGTCAAGCTTGAAAATGTCACGCTGAATTACGGCGGGCATGAAATTATCCGCGAAGCGGACATTTCCGTGCGCGCGGGCGAAACCAAAGTCATTCTCGGCCCCAGCGGTGTGGGCAAAAGCACCATCCTCAAAGCGGTCCTGGGGCTTTTGAAACCCGCGGAAGGCAAAATCTACATTCACGGGCGCGAGATTTCAAAACTTTCCGAAAAGGAACTGCTTCCCCTGCGCATGCAGATGGCCATGGTTTTTCAAAACGGCGCGCTGTTTGACACCATGACCGTGGGCGACAATGTCAGCTACCGTTTGCGGGAATTTCACATGGCGGGCCGCGATGAAGTTGAAAAGCGCGTGGGTGAAGTCCTGCGTTTCGTGGGCCTTGAAGGCGCGCGCAAACTCAAACCCTCCCAGCTTTCCGGCGGCATGCGCAAACGCGTGGCCATTGCCCGCGCCCTGGCCCCTGACCCCGGCATTTTTCTTTTTGATGAACCCACGGTCGGTCTGGACCCGGTCAACCTTTACAACATTGAGCAGTTGATCCTGAAGCTCAAACACAGCAAGAAGCGCGCGCTCATTGTCGTGACACACGATATTGCCAGCGCGTGCAAGATCGGCGACTCCATCATGATGGTCCATAAGGGACGTTTTATTTTCGAAGGCACTCCCGCCGAGCTGCGGGAAACAAAAGATGACCGGGTGCTTGAGTTCCTGGATCCGGCCAGGTTTTACACCGCCCAGAACTGATCTAACTTTCAGGAGGATTTATGCAGAATATTGACCAGACAAAAGCAGACTTTCGCGTGGGCATGATGACCTTCGCGGCCATTGCCCTTGTGGTCCTGGGCATCACGTTCGCGGGCGGCGAAAAGGGCCTGCTGTTCCAGCCCACCGCGCAGGTGGAAGCTCGCCTGAAAGACGTGGGCGGGCTTAAAAAGGGCTCCCTGGTGACCATGGGCGGCATGGCCGTGGGAAAAGTCGTATCGATCCGGTTCTGTGACAAATCCAGCACATACCCTATCGAAGTCATGATGACCATGCGCCAGGACATGCGCGACCGGATCAAGGCTGATTCCCGCCCCGCGGTCCGCACACAGGGCATGCTGGGCGACCGCTACCTTGAAATCAGCATGGGCAGCGTGGAAGCCGCCCCCCTCGCGCCGGAAGAACCGCTGAACGGGGATGGCGCGGCTGATTTTGATAAGACCCTTGAGGGCGTGCATGCCAC
>CAZIQJ010000186.1:1971-4808 GCA_964541285.1 uncultured bacterium
GGAGACAACCAAAATGCTGACTGCGATCAATACGCAGGAAGGCACGGCCGGACAGCTGATTTACAATGAGGCCCTTTACAAGAACCTGGAATCGCTTGTGATAGAAATTCAGTCCCTGATCAAGGACTTCCGTGAACATCCCAAAAAATACGTCAAGCTGGAGATGTTTTAGCTCTTAAGCTTCTTCGACGTAAGCGCTAACCCTGATCTTCACGCCCGGATGCCCGGGTGAAGTCAGCTCCGGTCCAAAATCCCCTTTGATCCCCTGAACAAAGCGGGCAATGTCCTGCACTTTCTCAAGTTTGTCTCCCGGCACATCAAAAATCCACATTTCCGGAGACTCATACACAATCTGCGCTCCGTTTTCTTTCAGCTTTTCAAGCAGGATAAAACGGTTCGGCAGCGCGAACGTCAGGTGCCAGTGCCGGGTCAGCGTAAAAGCCTTTTGCGTACCCGCGACTTCCATACTGAACGACACGCGCACCACACCTTCAAACTCAGGCAGCCCCGCGTTGACATAGGAACCGCGCACAATCACCCTGCGCTTCCTTGCCTCTTCCAGCAGCTGAAGAATCCGGGGGCGTGAAAGTGACAGCACAGGCGCGGCCGGAGAACGAAAGCTGAATTCCCCGCCCATGGTGTCGAGGTACTGAAGAAACGCTCCGCGCGCTTCCGCGTTCTCAAAAATAAAATGCCAGTGAAAAGGTTTGAGTGAAACATTTTTCCCGAGCGCGACGCCCGCTCCGCTTCCTCGCTCGCCGGCGGGTACGCGTTCCGGTGAAGACTCTTCGGCGGCCGGCGCTGCAAGCCCGGCCAAACCCGGCTGTGCCTGCCCGGATGCTGCCGGAACCGGAGCGGCAGGCTGCGCTTTTTTCAGCGGCGCAAGAGTGGTCCATAAAACACCCGCGGCCGTAACCACAGCCAGAACCAGGCCCAGCGGTTTCAGAAACTTCACACCCACCCGCCTCGGACGCGGAGAGCTTCGCAAATGGCTTGACTGCTCACGCAGCACTGCGGGAATCACATCCTGAGGAAGCGGAATATTGCGGATTTTCTTTAAATGAACCGAGAGATCATCACCGGACATTAGAGAAATGCGGCAGTCTCCGCATTCCCGTAAATGTTCGCGCACTTCCACCCAGTTTTTTTCTTCGAGGCTGTCTTCCAGGAAAGCGCGAAAGTTGAGAGTGGATTCGGAGCAGTTCACCGGCTCCTCTTTTTTCTCGCAAGCACCAGCTCGCGGCTGCGTACCCAATGGAGCCGGGCAAGCCTCAGACGGTTCCTGATTTCAGCGGCATCCAGGCCCAGGCAGTATTGAATGTCCTGAAGGCTGAATTCCAGCTGCTGACGCATCAAAAGCAGGACCCGGGCCTCGGTCTCGAGCCGGTAAAAAGCGTGAAGAACCAGAACAGATGCTCCCTGAGAAACGCGTTCCGGATAATCAGATTCAGGCACAAGCAGTGAATCCGCGTCCATCAGGCTTTTGGCGGCTTCCTTCACAGCCTCGCGCAGAAATTCCGGTTTTCCGGACTCCAATGCGCGGACCAGGACTTTACAGGTCAGCTTCGAGGAAAAATCAGCATGGCCTCCGGCAGCGGCCTGAATAAAGGCGTGAAGCGGCTGGGCATGTTCCTGGAGAAGTTCAAATGAGGGAGAGATGGATGGCATGCGGGAGTCCGTTTGAGTGAAAAATGCCGTGTGTCATGTCCCGGTAATATACCACACGCCCTCCTCGGGAAAAAACCTGATCAGGCCGAAGCTTTGGCCATTTCGGTTGCGCGGAACGCTTCGGCGAACTGCTGGACCTGCACGCGCAGTTCGCTGCGGGCGCCGTAACTCACGCTGCCCGCGATATTCTCAAAACCGCTGGCGATCAAGAATGCGCGGAAAGCGTCCCCGTCTTTTTCAAGTTCCTTGCGTTTTGCTTCAGGCAGCTGCTTGAGCAGAAGCACCAGGTCCGCGGCCGTGCGGAAAAGGAGTGTCTGCATGCGTTCCTGCGGAAGTTCCTGCAGGGAAGTGGCAATCAAGTTCAGCCCGCCGGCAGTCTGGCTCATGTCAAAAACCTGGGAAAGCACCACGGAAATGTCCGCGTCCGTGATTTTCTTTTCATTGGCCGCAATGTCCGCGATGGTAGCAGCCGGATTTTTACCCAGCGGAGCGAAACGCTTGCTGATAACACCCGTCTCCTGCCAGTCTCCCCGCTTCATCTTGGTTGTGGACGGGTACATGACCACCAGGCGGCCGACCAGGCCATTTTCACCAAGCGGCTTGAGCGCGAAAATAATGGGTTTCACGTTCGCGGTCTCGGGAACTGTGATCGCAAGCGTTTCATCACCCTTAAGGCGTTTCTCAACTTTGTCCAGGTTCTGCTCATGGGCGGAAATCTTCAGGTCATCCATGGGAACCGACACCACCGCGGGCGAAACACCCTGCTCAAAACCATAAGGCGCCATCTGCACGCGCAAAAGAAGAATGTCCGCTTCCTCGGGCCGCACCGACTGCCCCAGACGCCCGGCCGTGTAGTTGGCGCGGAAAGACGCGGCAAAAGCTTCGGTATCAATCGTAAGCAGAATGTCCGGAACCTCAAGGGTCTGCAGCGGAGCCAGAGACGCGTCGCGGGCCTGATCCAGGTCTGCGGTCAAATTGGCCGTGAACTGCGCCTGATTTTCGCGGATCGGAGCATCGGATTCAGGGCGCGCCACAATGCGGGCAAGCGTTGCGCTTCCGGGCGCGAGTCCAGCCTGCGCCGCGAAGTCCGAAGAAGCCTCGGAAGTCTGAACCTGCGCTGTCCCTTCACGGGTATCGCGGAATTCAGAACGCTTCTGCTCCACCATAAT
>CAZIQJ010000187.1:0-4762 GCA_964541285.1 uncultured bacterium
GCCGGATTTTTCATCCTGGTCAGGATTGGAAAAATTGAATTTGAAATCCGCGCCGTACCATTTAAAGAACTTGGAAATAAAAATCTTTTTCTCGCCCGGACGAATCTGGTTTTTCTCATCATCGTTCACGAACTTGCGCGCGGCCATATACAGCTGGCCTTCCAGCTTGGGGCCGGTATAGGCCTCGTTTAAAAGAACGGGGCCGCTTTTTGAAAATGTTGAAAGCGCGAAATGGATTTTTTCATCGCGAAACCGCTTGATCAGCTCATTATTGCGGATGTCGTTCAGGCTGTAGGATTCCCGGCGCAGCTTCAGAATGCGCGAGTCCCAGGCAGAGGCAATTTCCTGAAGACTTTTGACCGGATAATGGTCAAGAACCGTCTTCACGGCCATGGCATGGTAGGCATTGATCCAGTAGGCGATATGCTCCTCGCGCGGCCACTCGATGAAAGAAGCTTCATTAACTTTCTCGATCTGGCTGACATATTCATCTAAAAGCGAGCGGTCTTTATGCGCCGAAGCGAAGTCAACCTCGCCTTTCGCATTGACGTATTTTTTTAAAAAAGCGTCCCATTTGCTGTGGTCATAGGATTTCTTGAGCGCTTCAGCATGCGCGGGGACCTGGAGTAAAAGAAGGGAAAGAATACCGAAAGAGAAAACAAGCCTGCGAAGCATAAAACCTCGGGAAATTAAAACCGGATTCCGTGTTTCCTGAGAAAATCCTGGTCAGATGGATTTAAATCCATGGAAAGATCGGCGGACGTCTTGTCTTCGGAAAAAAGGTACTGATCGTAAATTTCTTCCAGCTCGTCAAAATCTTCCGGAGCCAGCGGCAGAAATGTGAAGAAAAGGTTCAGATTGATGCCTGATTCCTTGTTCTGGGAAAACGACTGGGGAAAACCGCCCTGCTGAAAGGGAATTCCCTTGAGAATTTTCTTGAGCAGCCCGATGAGCTGGTTGAGGTTGCGGTCAAACTCCTTGTCGGGTTCAGAATTCATAATTTTGAACTCTCCTTTGTTTCAAGCAGTTGGTCCAGATGTTTTGGAACCCGGAAGCCATAATAAAGAATTTCCCCGCCTTTGGCAAGAAGGATCACCACCGGAATGCCGTCGATCCCGTAAAGCTGCGCGACGCTTCCCTGCTCGTCAAGGAGGACATCATAATTCAAAGGGTGGCGGCGGGTAAAATCGAGGACTTTTTCCCTGTTTTCCTCAACGCTGACGGCCAGAACTTTGAGTCCCTGAGGAGCCGCCTGCGAGGCCGCGCTCAGATGGGGAATTTCCTTTTTGCAGGACGGACACCAGGTGGCCCAGAAAACAAGAAGGACGGGATTATCCCGGTTAAAATCCGAAAGCGTGATTTCCCTGGCGCGGTCCTGAAGAGAAGGAAGCGTAAAATCGGCGGCCTTGGCGCCAATAAAGCGTGAGTTGGAAGACGCGCAGGAACTAAAAAGAAGGATTCCGGACAGCAGAACCGGCAGCCATCCCCGGCTCATAGATTCTCGATATACGCCTGCGCGGCCAGAGCGGCCTCGCATCCTTCCCCGCATGCCGCTACCAGCTGCTTCACAGCGCCGACGCGGATTTCACCGGCAGCAAAAACTCCGGGAACTGACGTCGCCAGCGTGGACGGCTTGGTCACAACATAGCCGTGCTCATCCAAATCGACAAACCCGCGGATAAATGAAGTGTTAGGATCATGGCCCACAAAAATAAAAATGCCGTCGGTGCGAAAATCGCTGGCCTCTCCGGTCTTGACGTTCTTGAGCTTCAGACCGGTGACTTTTTTATCCCCTTCAACCTTTTCAACTACAGTGTCCCAGATAAAGGAAATCTGGGGGTTTGCCTTGGCTCTTTCCTGAAGGATGGGGCTGGCACGTAATTTATCGCGCCGGTGGATCACCGTGACTTTGGTCGCGAAACGCGTCAGGAAAAGACCTTCCTGCATGGCAGAGTCTCCGCCGCCGACCACCACAATTTCCTTACCCTTGAAAAACGCTCCGTCGCAGGTCGCGCAATAGGAAACGCCCCTGCCGATGAGTTCTTTTTCGCCCGCGGCATTCAGCATTCTGAAAGAAGCGCCGGCCGCCAGAATAACAGCCTTGGCCTTCAGTGTCTCTGAAGAAGTCTTGATTTCAAAACCATCGCTCTGCTTTGTAATACTTTTGACTTCCTGATAAACGACTTCGGTTCCGTATTTCTTGGCCTGCTCTTCCATTTTTTGGGAAATTTCAGGACCGGTAATGCCGTCCGGAAAGCCGGGATAATTCTCAACCACATCGGTCAAGGCAATCTGGCCGCCGGGCGTGAGTTTCTCAAGCAGGATAGTGGAAAGTTTGGCGCGCGAGGTGTAAAGCGCGGCCGTGAGGCCGGAGCCTCCGCCGCCGATAATCAAAACGTCACAGGATTTCACGATCTTCTCCTTCTCGATTTAAAACTCGTGGACCGCGGCCTGTCCCAGGACTTCTTCTTCAACAAAGATCGGGGCATCAGCGCGAAGGGCCAGGGCCACGCTGTCCGACGGTCTCGCGTCAATCGTGATTTCCTGTCCCGCTTTTGTCTTTAAGTGAAGCTTTGCAAAAAACGTGTTCTGATGAAGGCGGTCAATGACCACTTTTTCAAGACTGCCTCCCAGCTCCTGGGCGATCTGAAGAAGCAGATCATGGGTCAGCGGCCTCGGAGGCTTGACGCCGCTGAGCTTCATCTTGATGGCGTTGACCTCCGGCATTCCAATGACCACGGGTAAAAGACGAGTCCCCTCTTTTTCACGGAAAACAATAACCTGTTCGCTGCGGTTCTCGTCGATCTTGATCTTGCTGAGCAGCAGCTCGATCATTCGGGAAAATCCTCAAGGGAAGGTTCGTCTTTTTCTTTGCCCCCGTTTTTAAAACGGCCGGGCTTGCTGTCCCTCTTGGCCAGTTCGGCAAGATGGCGCTGGGACTGCTTGGCTTCCATGATTTCTTTTTCGATCTTTTCCTGGTCCGCGATGATCTTCCTGATAGATTCTTCGCGGTCGCGGATTTCATTCTCGATTTTTTCCTGGCTGGCTACCATGCTCTTGAGCATCGCCTCTTTTTCCTGCAGCTCCTGAGCAAGACGCGTGCGGCGCTGAGTGGTTTCGCGGTGCTCTACCTGCGCATGAATATCTCGCAGCTGCTTGCGCGCGCTCTCAAGTTCTTTCTCGCGCGTTTCAAGCTGAAGCAGGGTTGCATTCAGAACCTTGTCCTGGTTCTGCCAGGCTTCCTGAAGTTCAAGAAGCTGCTTTTCAAGCAGCAGACACTTCTGGTTCCAGTTGCGGATTTCAGCCGTGCGAAGCTCCGCTTCCTGGGACAGAAGCGACTGGGACTTCTGGGTCTCGCGCAGCAGCTCCTCGGCCTTCTGGCGCAAAAGCGCCTCATCGCTTCTGGAGACTTTCAACTTTTCATGTTCTTCGGAAAGCGTCCGGTATTTTCCGGACCAGTAAGTAATCTGTTCAGACTGCTCATTCAGGGAAGTTTCCAGCTCTTCCTTGTTTTTCTGGAACGTCACCAGTTTCTCTTCCAGGTCCTTGATGCGCAGCCGCATGCCGTCCAGCTCACGCGCGACAGAAAGCATTTTCTGGTCATGGAGACGGCTTTCCTTTGCCGCCTCGTCCCGCTCTTTTTGAATCTGAATGTCTTTTTCCTGAAGGCTCTGGGTCGCTGCCAGCTTTTCTTTCTGAAAGGTCTGGGTCCAGGCGTTCAGTTCCTGGATTTTCTTACGCGCCTGATCCATTTCACCGGTCAAAAGTCCGATTTTTTCTTCATAAATACCGCGCGCCTCGCGGTATTCTTCGCGCAGGACCTGGTATTTCTCCTCCGCGTTGAGCAAAAGCATGCGGACTTCCTTGATCTCTTTTTCCTTTTCAAGAATGTTCTTCTGCGAATCCTGAAGCGTCTCGCGGCGAGCCTGCTCCTGGGCCTTGCGCAGCTCTTCCTTGAAATGCCGGAGCTGCTCCTGGAGGTTCTGGTTTTCCTGGCGGAGCTTTTCGGTTTCCTCGTCCATGTCCTGCCTTCCCGAATTCGAGAAATCGGAAAACTTCAGGCCCGATTCCTGGAAATCGATCACAGGCGTGTCCTGAGACAAAGAACGGATCTCGTGGACCGCGTCGTCCGGAGCCAGGGCTTCCTGAGGCTCCTGTTTGACCGCGGGCTGCCAGCCATGCAAAAAAGAAAGATTCGGCGGATCGGGCCAAACGGTGCGGTAGCATTTTCTTTTCTGAAGAACGTCATTGGTCAAAAGAATTTCCGCGCCCGCGCCGCGAAGGTAATCGCGGACCTGACCGGCAACGGACTTGGTCAAATTATCCAGAAGGATGATAGGCGTGTTGGCGACAAGGTCCGCCGCTTCTTCAGCGGAAAGCGCGAAAATGGAGGCGATTTTCTGGGCCACCCTTTTTTTATCAAGCTCGCTGCGAAGGGGGCTTAAAATGACACACCAGTTCTGTTCTTCGCCTGAAGTCTTTTTGTGACGGAGCAGCATGTTCAAAAGTTCTCTCTCTCTTCTGGATTTTTTAAAGCGTGATTCTCTGGGAAATCTCGGATACCACCGGCATTTCCCAGTATTCATTCATGAGGACCTTGACGATGCCAAGCAGCGACAGGATCCCGAAAACCACAAAAGCAAAACGCGAAACAAGTTCCCCCACGATAGGGACCATGCGCAGAATACCGGCAGCGACTTCCATGATAAACAGAGTTAAAACTGCCTCGTGAAGATCTAGTTATATCAACAAAATTATTTTT
>CAZIQJ010000188.1:0-4750 GCA_964541285.1 uncultured bacterium
GATGTTCCGGATCTCTTCGTTTTCGTAGATCTTGTATTCCAGCGCCTTCTCGACGTTCAGGATCTTGCCGCGCAGCGGCAGGATGGCCTGGAAGCGCCGGTCGCGGCCCTGTTTGGCCGAGCCGCCGGCCGAGTCACCTTCGACCAGATAAATTTCGCAGTTTTTGGGGTCGCTGTCTGAGCAGTCCGCGAGTTTTCCGGGCAGCGCCGCGGAATCCAGCGCGCCTTTGCGGCGGGTCAGCTCACGCGCCTTGCGGGCAGCTTCACGCGCGCGCAGGGCAAGCACGGCTTTTTCAACGATCTTGTTGGCCACCGGCGGATTTTCTTCATAAAAAGCCGCAAGGCCTTCGTAAACAACCGAGTAAACAATGCCTTCGACTTCGCCGTTTCCGAGTTTGGTTTTGGTCTGGCCCTCAAACTGAGGCTGAGGAACCTTGACGCTGACCACTGCGGTCAACCCTTCGGTCAGGTCCGTTCCGGAAAGCGTGCCTTCAATGCCCTTCAGCATGTCCTTGTTCTTGGCGTACTGATTGGTGGCGCGGGTCAGCGCGGTCTTGAAACCGGAAAGATGCGTGCCGCCTTCGATGGTGTTGATGTTGTTGGCGAAAGAAAAAACTTCTTCGCTGTAAGAATCGTTGTACTGCAGCGCGACCTCGGCTTCAATGCCGTCCTTGGTGCGGTTGACGTAAAAAATTTTGCGGTGCAGCGGGTTTTTGTTCCGGTTCAGATACTCGATAAATTCGGAAATGCCGCCCTTGTAAAGAAAAACCTGTTCCTTGATTTCTTTTTTGTTGCGCTCATCGCGGATCCCGACCTTGATACCCTTGTTCAAAAACGCGAGTTCGCGCAGGCGGTTGGAAAGCGTGTCGTAGCTGAGTTCGATGGTGGAAAAAATCTGTTTGTCCGGAAGAAACGAGACCGCGGTTCCGTGGTCCTTGGTCTTGCCCTTGACCGTGACTTTGCTCGCGGGTTTTCCGCGCTCATAGCTCTGGTGGTGAATGCCGCCGTCGCGCCGGACTTCAACTTCGCACCATTCGGAAAGCGCGTTGGTCACGGAAACACCGACGCCGTGAAGACCGCCGGAAACCCGGTAGGCCTTGTTGTCGAATTTACCGCCGGCGTGAAGCGTGGTCATGACTACTTCGAGCGCGGATTTTTTCATCCCCTTGTGCTCATCCACCGGAATACCGCGGCCGTCGTCCGTTACCTTACAGCTGCCGTCTTCCTGGAGCACAACCTGCACAAAAGTCGCATGTCCCGCAAGGGCTTCGTCAATGGAGTTATCCACAACTTCATACACAAGGTGGTGAAGACCGCGGGCTGTGGTATCGCCAATGTACATGCCCGGCCGTTTTCTTACCGCCTCAACCCCTTCCAGAACCTGGATGGTTGTGGCGTCGTATTTTCCCGAGCCCTGTTGTGCGGGTTTCTTTTCTTTGACTTCTTTTTTAGCCATGGCTTCTCCAGTTTTAGAGCCCATATTTTATCTCAGTTGTCCCACCCGAAAACGAATGGTCTTTACGGTTTGTTCGCCAAGAACTGCCTGCGCCCGCTTCAAAAGCGACTGCCGGTAACGCTGGTTCAGTTCAAACGCGAGCGACGATTGGTCCACCCAGACACAAAGCTCTCCGGTTTCGGAAAGCGTTGGTTTGGTGTGCGGTGCTATTTTTGATCCGGCAATGCCCGGCCATTCATCCACCAGGCGGCTCCGGTTCACAACAACCGGGCTCTCAAGTTTTTTGAGAACCGCGGTTAAAAGATCCTTAACGAGCTGCATTTAATTCAGCTGCATGGGCATCACAACGTACAGATACCCGTCTTTTCCCTTCAAAAGGCCCGGCTTGTCAGGGTCCGTCAAAGCAAAAGAAATTTTTTCGATGTCCAGGTTCTTCAGCGCGTCCATCAGGTAATGCGGATTAAAACCAATGGCGACTTCATCGCCTGTGACTTCCGCGGCCAGCTCTTCTTTGGCTTCGCCAAGATTCGGAGAGCGCGAAGAAATCAAAATTTTTCCTCTCACAAAATCCAGCTTCACAGCCGGCGCGTCGGGCGATGTCAGCAGGGCCGTACGCCTGATGGCCTGAAGAAACTCTTCGCGGTTTGCGGAAGACGTTGTTTTCTGGCCCTTCGGAATAACCTGTTCGTAATTCGGGAAATGTCCTTCGATCAGACGGGAAACAAGGAAGGTGTCGCCAAGGTTAAACACGACCTGGTTTTGCGCGGAAATAATTTGAAGCGTTCCTTCCCAGGTAAGAAGCTTCAAAAGTTCCTGAACAGCCTTGACCGGCACAATCATCTCGAGCCGTTTTCCATTCTTGTTCGCAAAATCTTTTTCCGTGTACGCCAGGCGTCTTCCGTCCGTGGCCACAAACCGGATTTTTCCATCATTGATCGAAATTAAAACACCGTTTAAAACGTAACGGGTTTCGTCGTATGAAATCGCGAAAGAAGTCAGCGTCAGACTTTCTTTCACCAGCGCCTGTTCAATTTCAACAGCGTCCTGCGCAGACCATTCGGGGAGCTTGGGATAATCCTCCTTGCTCAACCCCATGATCTTGAAAAATGATTTTCCTGACTTGATATTTACGGCATTATTTTTAGCAACTGAAATTTCAACCTCTCCCTCAGGAAGCTCGCGGATAATCTCGTGAATTTTTTTGGAGGGCACCGTGATGCTGCCTTCTTTCGAAATTTCCACGGGGATATGGGTCGACATTCCAACCTCAAGGTCCGTTCCCACTATTTTCAAGGTTCCTTCTTTGGTTGTTTCAAGAAGGACATTGCTCAGAATGGGAAGTGTGTTGGCTTTTTGCGCGGTAACACCACTGACAAGGCTGAGAGCTTTTAAAAACAGGCTTTTAGGGACTTTAATATCCATATAAGAACTCCTCTACGTATAAGAGGCTATTATATTAACAAAATAGCCGAAGTAATAATAGGTTTTGTTTATATGTTGATAGTTAACTTAAACCATTATAAATACTGAACTTAAAACAATAACAACCTGTGTAAAACTACCGGTCCTTTTTCAACAGCTCGCGCAGCTCATCCACCAGGCGCCTGGTTTCCATACTTTCCTGTATTTCTTTAGACATTTTATTCACAGCATGTAAAACCGTGGAATGGTCCCTGCCGCCGAAGTATTCCCCAATCTCCGGAAGGGAGTGGCTGGTAAGAGAGCGGACCAGAAACATGGCGATCTGCCTGGGTCTGGCCACGGAACGGTTACGTTTTTTAGCGCGAAGGTCTGAAACCTTTAAATTAAAGAACTCTGAAACCACGCGCTGAATAAGATCGATGCCGATTTTCTGCTCTTCCTCTTTAAGAGAAGCTTTTAGAATTTCCTGAGCAACTTTAAGATCCAGAGACTGGCCCGTTAGCGTGCAATAAGCAACCACGCGGATAAGCGCGCCCTCCAGCTCCCGGATGTTTGACCGGATCTTGCTGGCGATGAAGAAAGCCACGTCATCAGGAACCACCACGGTTTCTTTCTCCATTTTTTTCTTGAGAATAGCCACGCGTGTTTCAAAGTCGGGAGGCTGAATATCGGTTACAAGCCCCCATCCGAAACGCGAGACCAGCCGTTCTTCTAGGCCCGGTATGTCTTTGGGTGGTCTGTCGCTTGAAACCACGATCTGTTTATGCGCGTCGTAGAGCGTATTGAAGGTATGGAAAAACTCTTCCTGGGTCGCCTCTTTTTCAGCGATGAAATGAATGTCGTCGATTAAAAGCAGGTCCAGGGAACGGTAGCGGTTGCGAAACTGAGTGGTGGAGCGCGTCTGAATGGCTGCGATCAGCTGGTTGGTGAATTTTTCGCTGGAAATATAAAGCACGCGAAAACCCGGATTTCTTTTTTTAATTTCATGCGCAAGCGACTGCATCAAGTGCGTTTTTCCGAGGCCCACGGGACCGTAGATGAAAAGCGGGTTGTACTGACGCGCCGGTGCTTCACAGACCGCAAGCGACGCAGCGTGCGCGAAGCGGTTTCCCGGACCCACCACAAAATGATCAAACGTATAATTGCTGTTAAGGTCCAGCGGATCCTTGATGATCTCTGAAGCTGAAGAGGGCCTGGGCCTGGAAGCTTCCTGAGGCAAATTTGCAGCCGCAGGCTTTGGAGCATCTTCAACGTGAACCTGATATTCAACCGAACGTTTGGCGCCGGAAGCGTCTTCGATGGCGCTTAAAATCAGGTTTTCGTAATGATTTTTGAGCCACTGTCCAAAATAGGCATCCGGAACCCCAAGCTTGACCGCTGAATCCGTGATTTCCAGGCAGCGCACAGGCTCAAACCATGTTTTAAAAGATTGCTCGCTCAGCTCTTTGGAAAGAATGTCTTTTATTTTATCCCAAGTGGTTGCCTTGTCTTGGGTTGAGGCTAAAAAGGAAGGAGAGTCTGTTTTATTATCCACAGGTAATCAACAGATTGTTAATAGTTATAAACACATTATCAACACGATATAAACAGATATATTTCAACAAGTTGGAGTATTTTACCCGTTCATTTCAAAATGTCACGGGATTTGTTGTGTTTTTTGAAAAAAAAATCAGGCCTTTGGAATAACTTGTAAATAACCTTGTTTGACTGAACCCGGGTTTTTGTTATAATTCCCCCCTGATAATTTTTACAAGACACAGTTAATCCTGAACTTACAAAAAAAGAGTCAAAATGAAAAGAACGTATCAGCCTTCCAAAAGAAAACGCCGCAACAAGCATGGGTTTCTTGCCCGCAAGCGCTCTGCCGGAGGCC